>JAIOIK010000037.1 GCA_019912545.1 Ignavibacteria bacterium
AAATATATACCTAAAGTAATGGAGAAGCTGTTCAAATATAATTATATTATTTAGCTATGTCAAGTGCCATTTTACTTAAAGTTTTACTTTAAGTTCTCTTGCTCACATAACTCATCGCAAGCTCAATTGACTTCTTCCCCATCAATAATGCAAAAACTACCAAAATGGAGAAAATTTCAATCGATAAAACGTAAATATAGCTTATTTTTGCATAATCTGATATGTAAATATTGATGAAGTAAGCCATGAAAGTAATGATCGCTGCTATGAATATTTTCTTCCATTCATATCTGATTCTGAATACACTCTGTGACTGGAAATACAGCACCAAAAACATGATGAAGTATGAAAGCATCGTAGCGATAGCTGCGCCTGTCATAGAGAGCGGCGGGATCAATATGAAATTCAATATCACATTACTAACACAACCTGCACCTGAGGAAATTATCAGGAAACGAATTTTATTCTGAAAAAAAGAAGCTACAGTAATATTCAGATACAAACCTGAAAACAAATAAGCCATGAGTATGTAAGGTATAATTACCAGACCGCTCCAGTACTGTTCATTTAAAAGAGTATATCCTGCGATATTGATCTTGACCAGATCGTCTGCTAATAATGAGAACAGCAAAAACACAACAAGTCCGCCGTAACAGAAATAAGTGAATATCTTCGAGAAGATATCCTTGTTTCCTTCTTCCTCTTTCATATTCAAGAAAAATGGAGTCCATGCAACTTTAAATCCAGTAATAACCAGATTCATCACAATGCCGATCCTGTAACTTGCCGAATAAATACCAACAACTGCCGAGCCTTTGAAGTATTCAAGTATAAATCTGTCGATCAGATCAATTGATATAAGGAAGAGCCCATAAAACAAAAACAGGTAAGCAAATTTAAGCAGTTTTTTGATCTTTGCTGTATCTAAGCTTAAAGAAAAGTATTCAAGCGAGAAAGCAAGTGAAACAACAAACAGGAACGAATATGATATTATATAAGAATAAAATATCGCTTCGATACCCATATAATAATAAACTATCAGCACGATATTCACAATTACATTTATAACAACTGCTGCTGCATTGATGGCTGAATACAGCTTTGACCTTTGCAGGCTGTTTATAAGCACCATCGGGAAGCGGTATAATGAATCAATAACCAGGATAAAAGCCAGCAGTTTGATCAAATATGAGTTGCCTGCTTCACCTGTGATCTTAAAAGCAATAAAATCCGCCGAAAAGTATATGATAGTACTGAAAACCACAGAAGTAAGAAATATCATGATAACAGAAGAGCTGAATACCGTGCGTTTTTCTTCGGTTGACTTGGCCTCTATGAAAAACTTCTGGAACGATGTTTCCATTCCATACAGATAAAAAACAGACGCGAAGAACCAGAAGGAATATACCAGCGAGAACACCCCATATTCTGCAGGCTTAAAGTACAGTGTATACAGTGGCAGAAGTAAAAAAGGCAATAGGCGGTTGAATACACTGCCGACTGTGTATATAACGGTATCCGAAAATATTTTTTTAATCTGTGATGGCAATATGCAGTCTATGGATGTATTCCGAACAAGGAGCTGTTGAAAACCCCTTTGCGGTAGCCCCTTGTCTAAATAATGCTTGATTTTATATAATATTCTTTCAGTATCTTAAAGACCGAATCATATGAATGATACTTTTCAACCCATTTTCTGGATTTTGCCCTTTTGGATAACAGCAGCTTCTCATCATTAATCAACTCCAGTATCTTATCCGCCAGATTATCTTTATCTGCAACAATGAAAGGATTCTCTGGAAGCCACGTGTCCATTCCGCAATTCATATCTGTAATGGTGGGTAGCCCCATTGAAAGCGTTTCAAGCGAATTAATTCCATAACCCGTCCCTCCCCTGTTGCCGATCTGGTCAATAGCAATATTACAGGTTTGCTTAATTTTTAAAACTTCTTCATGCGGCTTATTTTCTACTATTATAAACTCAATATCGGCTTTGGATCTCACTATTTCTATTGCCTGAAGAATTTCTGGAGTGCCTTTTACCAGCCTGTGTGTCGGCGAGTGGATTATACGAAAAACCTTTTTGCCGCCGGAATCCATATTCTTCTGATATTGTTCATCATCAATATATGGTATAGCGGAATTATCAAACGGGAAGAACAGAAAATTGATATTCGGATGACGCAGGGTATGGTCGTATTCAAATGTAAGATTCAGGTCGCTCATTTCATCCATTTCCCTTACAATGCCTCTTGTGCGCAGATCATCGCCAAAGTAGCAGTTTACTATCTTCTTGCCCTTCATCTTGAAAGCTTTCGCAAGATGTGAATCGGCAAAAAAATCAATGCCTCCATCAAAATGTATAATATCAAACGAATCTGCGCCTACTTCATCCAGTATCTTAAGAAACTTCCCCTTATTCTTATTTTCGCGGTATTTCATATATGCCTGCTCAGCCGGATTCTTAGCCGCAAAATACGGCAGGTGCGTCCATTTATCCATACTTTCGGTCTCAATCTTATTTTGCAGTTTTGACTGCTTATACTCCCGCCAGCGCATGGCAACCTTGCTTCTGGGAATTGAAAGCTTTAAGCATAAATCTTCGGGGAAATCGTATGGAATTTTATAGAATGTAATGAGCCTTGAAGGCATTCCGTTAATGTTCTGCATATTCATAACATTGTACGGAACGCCTGCAGTATTTTCAGGGGCGATATGCAGTACACTTTTTGATGACATCAATCACCAAATTTAGTATTATTAATGTTATGAAAAAATTCAAATAGTTGTTTTTTCGTGCTACGAATACGCTGGCGTTGAAATCACCCTAAAAACAATAAACTTTATTTTAATATGAATCTTCCCATCTACTTTTTCGTGGAACGAATATTTTCTTAAATAACAAAAAGGCGGTCAAACAGCCTCCTGATAAATTCTGTTAAATAATTAAGTTTTACTTCAACAGTATCATTTTATTTGTTTTCACAAAACCGCTTGTCTCGATCCTGTAGAAATATATCCCGCTCGGGTTGCTTGATGCATCAAATTCTGTTTCATACAATCCAGCTTCTAAATACTGATTAACCAAATTCGTAATATTCCTGCCCAAAACATCAGAGACAACGATTTTGACATTACCGGATTTGGGCAGTTCAAATCGTATTTTTGTTACAGGGTTAAACGGGTTTGGATAGTTTTGATATAAAACAAAATTCAGAGGAATTACTTGCTGATTACTCTGTAATCCTAAATAATTAAAATTGTATTTATACATCGTTCCGGATAGTCCTGTTAACCAAATACTATTTGTATCCATTGCGTCTATGTAGTATCCATGATTGAAATATTGAATATTCTGCCATGAACTGCAAAGGTCATAACTTACCCTTGATCTGTTTGTCCCGGTTACTACAACCATGTTTGAATAGGGAATTATAGAAAGACTATTCGAATTCTGGCCTAAGACCGAATCTGTCAATAATTGCCAGGTTAACCCTCCATCTGTAGTTTTTTTCAAAATGTATCCATCAGTAGCAAAGCTGGTATTTGAATCTTTAAAATCTACATTGTATGGATAAAAACCTAAAATGCTTGATGTCCACGAATTGTCGAGCCCCCCCGTCAATTTATAGAGATAATTATCATCAATAAACCATAGTAAATTTGAATCGAGAAAACCCATACAATTATCATTAATAATTGTAGTAATTCTTGGGCTGTTAGCTGACCTGTACCAATTATTTCCTCCATTTCTCGTAATAAAAAATCCAATTGTATCATTAACTTTATCGGTTAAAAAAATACCTGTAGTAGCATTAAAGAAATGTATGAAATTTATGAACTCAATTGGGGAATATATTTGTTGTACCCAATTTAATCCGCCATTTGTTGTAGCAAAAACATACTTATCATACAATCCGCCGGTTACCCATGCATGATTTTCATCAATTGCGGAAGTATGCCAAACGTGTGTAATTAAGGAACCACTTAACGTATTAGTCCAGTTTGCGCCTCCATTGGTTGTTCTAACAATAGAAAGCTGCGGACTGGAACCACATGCCCAGATAATATCAGAATTTACAACGCTAACATCTATAAACGTTGTGTTAAAGGTAGTTTGGATGCTTTGCCATTGAGCAATAATATAACTATTAAAAAATAAAAAGAAACAGAAGACAATTTTAATATGAATACTTTTTTTCATATTCACTCTTCCTCCTTTTCGGGCGTGGGGTCGCATAACATAAGCCACCTAACTGGTATTACTGTATAACTTGGATTTGGACCATACTTTAACCATGTATTCCGGCAGCATTCACATGTAACTCCATGATCTTGTCCATCCTGACATTTTAAGCCGACTATTTCGCCGGGTATGCAATCAGTCCAAGGATCAAGCATATTGTTACAACATTTTTGAAAATCAGAATCAGAATTATTGGTGTCAAGGGTCTTATTATTATCAACTAAATCTGAAATCTCATTATCGGAATTGCAAGTCTGAAAAGTGACAATTAGTAAAAACAAAAATGAAGTCAAAATTAATGTTCTCATACCTTTTAACTTTATCTCAATTTGCACTATTACCATAAAAAATAATCATCATAAGTAAAGAATAAAATACTAAAATAATTTCATTCATTTTTTTTGTACTTTGGCACAATATTTGTTTGCACAAAAGCTTCTTTTCATGACCACTTCCCAGCCCAGCAATGTTAAATATTTATGAACATATTGATCATATGATAACAAATTGTGTCAACAAAATCAGTGGAATCCATCGAAATCGGTTATTTTAGGTTATACAAAATTAAGTTCATTTCAGAACATTTTCAATCGTATAGGGCGCAATCCACGTTGGCTCAAAACGCGGATTGTTCAGGGAACAATCACTATACTTCCGTTTTGATAAGCTTCGAAAAAACCGTACACATTGCCAGCGGAATGAGTATCGTAAATATCGTCAATGCTTTATCAATTTCCCTCAGCCTGGCAATAAAGAAAAATGCAGCAAAATAAAATAGCGGCAGTACTATCGTTGCGCTTCTTTTCAAGAATTCGGGTTTTGAACGAAAATCCTTAAACACGAAATAAAGCAAAGGAGCAATCAAAATAATCCACAATGGAATCCAGCTTTTATGAGCTAAGTTAAACGCTGCATCTTTGGTGAAATACCAGTTTACTTCACTCGAGCCGGCTGAACCGCCCCGAATGAGATAAATCAATCCATATGCCGCAACAAAAATCATAGTCAAGAAAATACTGTTTATCCAGACTTTCTTATTCCTAAAATTTGAGCTTTTGCCAAAGAAATAAAAAGGTATCAGCAATATCAATTGCAGTTCATTAAAGGCCGCAATAAACATTAATGGGAATAAGTATTTCTCTTTATCTGAATTGATGAAGTAAAAGCCAAGAGCCATTATTCCGGCAGTTGTCATATCGCCAAGTACATCGTACCCTGTTAGAGTGAGCGGAACAATTGCCGCAAAAAGCAGCATACATATCACCGCTCCCGTATCATCAAACCATAGACGGAAGAACTTTAAGAGCATTAACAGCATAAAGCTAAATACAATGATATTCTGCAAAAAATATGCTGCTATGAATGATGGTTTTTCAGGTAAGACAGTGCTTAATGCTGTGATCCATATCTGGGTGATGTATGGATTCAGCAGCCTGTATTTGTAAGGATACTCAATACTATTATTTACAATTGATACATGACGCGTTTGTTTTAAATCATAGTTCGGCGCATCAATTCTGAGTGTCTGATAAAATGCCAGCACAAGCGCGGCAAATACGGCAATGAAATATATTTTGTTTTTTATCAGCATTTAAAATAGTAGATTCAGAACCTCACCCCCTAAACCCCTCTCCTAAGTGCACTGAACCCCGAAAGGGGTACCATTTCTTAATGGGATAGGTTGAGTGTTTTCTCCTTTAACTTGTATGATATTGGAGAGAGATTATTTAGTTTTTGTTGTATTCTTTCTTGGTTGTAAAATCTAATGTATTCTTCTATTCCTTGTTTCATTTCTTCTTCTGAACTGAACTTCGTTGTATAGATCAATTCGCTTTTTAAGTGACTGAAGAAGCACTCTACCGGTGCATTATCCAAACAGTTTCCTCTTCTTGACATACTTTGTATTATACCCTTTGATAACAATAATTTGCTGTAGTATTCTGTTGTATATTGAGAGCCCTGGTCACTATGTAATATTACTCCTGCCATATTTTCTCTTCTTGAGGTTGCCTTGTTTATTGTACTTATTACTAACTGATTGTCGTTTTTACTACTCATTATGTATGACAATATCTCCCGGTTATATAAATCAAGGATCACACATAAATAAAACCGGTTATTCTTATAATACAAATTTGTTACATCTGTTGACCATTTACTGTTACTCTTCCCTGTTCTGAAGTCCTGTTCCAGTATATTGGGTTTTATTATTTTTGATGCGTTTCCAAAATACTTTCTCTTTCTTCTTATTACCGATCTTATGCCTAATTTAAGCATTATTCGATAGATCTTCTTATGATTTACTACTACACCATATCGCTGTTCATAGGCTGCTTTTATCCTTCTATACCCATATATGCCCTTTACTCCATCATATAACTCTTGTACTCTTCGACTCAGTACAATTTCTGTTTCTTCATCCTTCTTGCGTACTGACCATTTATGATAACCCGATTTAGAAGTTCCACTGCATTTGAGAAGAATATTAAGGCTGTATTTACCTCTTAGCGCTTCAACCGCTGCATATCGTCTTTTTTTTTAGCCTCCAGCAAGTACTTCAATATCGCATTCTCAGCACGTAACTCTTCCAGTTCCCTGGCTTCCGTCCTGCGTTGCCTGGTTGACTCTTTCATCTTTGGAGCCCGGTCTAAAAGGCCGTTTTCACCTTGCTCGTTATATCTACGTAACCACTCACGTATTTGCTTTGTATCCGTTAAACAAAGCTCTTCCGCTACTGCCTTAAGCGAATAACCTGACTCCAGTTTAAGTTTTACTGCTTTCAGCCTAAATGCTG
>JAIOIK010000038.1 GCA_019912545.1 Ignavibacteria bacterium
GTTTAAGTATAATATTAAAAGTAAATTTGTAAATTAAATTATATTATAAGTTAATCACTCACAACTTTTCAATCTTAATTATATGAAAACATTACACGGAACCGGAACGGCACTCGTAACACCATTCAAAAAAAACGGCACAATTGATGAACAGTCCATTCGCAAGCTTGTGGATTGGCAGATAAAAAATAAGATTGAATTCCTTCTCCCATGCGGTTCAACAGGTGAATCTGCAACAATGACACGTGATGAAAGAAGGCGGGTAATTCAAATTGTTTTTGAACAGGTAGCGGGCCGTGTACCTGTAATTGCCGGGACCGGAACAAATTCAACCAATGATTCAATAGAACTTACTTTTGATGCAAAGGAGATCGGAATTGACACTGTGCTCCTTGTTGGTCCATACTATAACAAGCCAACACAGGAGGGTTTCTTCCAGCATTTCAGAAAGATAGCAGAAGAATGTAATGTAAAAGTTGTTTTGTACAATGTACCGGGCAGGACTGCATCAAACATGCTTGCCGAGACTACTATTAGGCTTGCCGAAGAAGTTGAGAATGTAATTGCAGTTAAAGAAGCTTCAAACAACCTCGAACAGATAATGCAGATAATCAAACATGCACCGACAGGATTCTCTGTGCTCTCAGGTGAAGACTCTTTAACATTACCTATTATTACTTCAGGCGGCGATGGAGTCATAAGCGTAATTTCAAATGAAGTTCCTAAGGAGTTCTCCGATATGGTTAGATATGCTTTAAGGAGTGATCTGGCTAAAGCAAGGGCGCTGCACTATAAGCTCTTTGAGCTGATGAAAGCTAATTTCCTTGAATCAAATCCAATACCGGTAAAATCAGCGTTACATATGATGGGAATGTTAGATGAAGAATTAAGACTCCCGCTTGTAAAGCTATCAAAGCACAACAAAGAAAAACTGAAAAAAGTATTAAAGGATCTGAAATTGATTTGAAATAATACCGAACAAGGGGTTGTCTCAGAACCTTCTTTGCAAGGAGCAAAGCAGAGTTTACCCTGAGCAAAGTGAAGGGAAGCAATCTTATTATCCAATGTACTTTAAGAGTCTCCCGCAGATTGCGGGGACTCTGAAAAGAGAAACGCACTCATAGTCCCTTTTCAGGAGACTTTGCTAATACTTCAAAATGTCTTTGCCTTTTTACTTTACTAAGATCATTTTCTTCGCCTGAACAAAAACCTGTCCTGAGCTTGACGAAGGATCACCTGCCACCAAATGATAGAAATACACTCCACTCGCCAAACTCCCTGCGTCAAAATCTATATAATAAATTCCGGGCTTGAGTTCGCCATTAACCAAAACATCAACTTCTCTTCCAGATATATCGTACACTTTTAAAGATACAAATCCGAAATTAGCGATCCGAAATCCGATATTCGTCATAGGGTTAAACGGATTAGGATAATTCTGATTAAGAGCATAATCTGTGGGAATCTCATTCCCAATTTGCTGTATACCAAAAACATCCCAATTTTCATAATAATACAGCCCGCCTTTTGTATTACCCATAAACAGATCTATATCGCTGTCATTATTAATGTCTGTAATACACGGCACAGAATTCTGAAACACATTTATACCTGCGTAACTGTTGGTTTCAAATACAAAATTGGGAACGGATTGAGTGCCTGTGTTCCTGTAAAAAAATAATTGTCCCAGTCTGTTACCTATAAGCAGATCCAAATCTCCGTCTGCATCAACATCACCAAGCGATGGAGCGGCATCATTGCCTGTATTAATACTCATGTAGTTATTTGTTATGAACTGGAAGTTGAATGCTGCGGCTGTTCCGTTATTTCTGTAGTAAGTTAGCTTTCCTCCTGAAGTACCCACTAGCAGATCCAGATCACTGTCATTATCCAGATCCGCCAGGCATGGGGCACTGGATTGTACAAGATTCATCGTATCAAGCTGCGAAGCCAGAAGTGTGAATACCGGATTGGAAAGTGTCCCGGTATTCTTAAAGAATCTAAGCTTTGCTGAAGCATAATATCCAAGTACCATGTCTTTCTTGCCGTCGGCGTCAAGATCACCAATTGCCGGAGCATAATTAAAGTTAAATATGCTAAGAGGCAAACTATCTGTTTCCAGCAGGTATGCAGGCTGAGTTAGAGATCCGGTATTCCTGTAAAACGCAACCGAGCGGTCACATCCTATGAAAAGATCTTTATCACCATCATTATCAATATCGCCTAATGTTGGGTAGCTGTACGAGCCTACATCCGCAGATAATATAAAATTATCGGTCATTTTAACAAATGAAGGATTATTTACAGGACCGCTATTTTTGTAATAAACAAAATTATCCAGTGTCTTCGAGCCTATTAAAACACCGATAAAGAAATCGTTCTTCCCGTCACCATCAATGTCGCAGATTCCCGGCATATTAAACCCGCCGGAATAATACGGATTAGGCTCAGGTGAAGTTGTATCTATGAAATTCCAGGCAAAATTCTGCGCAGTTCCGGTGTTTTTGATAAAATATATACTGAACCCGAATAAGTCACCCCAGTACAGATCATTATCGTTATCTCCGTCAATATCTCCAAAAATAATTGAACTCGCGCCATGGTCCAAAGCACCGCCCTGTATGTTAATCCCGGAAAATTCATCTGTAATGAACTGGAAACTAAAACTGTTTGCGCTGCCGATATTCTTGTAGAAATTTATTTTCCCTGAGGAACTCCCGCTGAAAAAATCCAGGTCACCATCGGCATCTATATCAGAAAAAGTAGGTATGCACGCAGATTCACTTTCAATTACAACATTTTGATTTGTTCTTATAGAATAAGTTTGAAGAATGAAATTAGGGTTTACAGGACTTCCAAAATTCTTATAATACCTCACATGCTGTGAATCACCGCCGCAGAACAGATCATAACTGCCGTTGCCGTCAATATCCGCAAACTGAAACCAATTCCTGATGCTTAGATTGTGGTATCTTGAAGTATTCAGGCGGAATAAGTGATTTGCTGAGCTGCCATCATTTTTGTAAAAGTACAGGCTTGTATCTTTATCAATTATGAATAGGTCAAGATCGCTATCGCTGTCAATATCAACAAACTGGTAGCGGGGAATATCTATTCCTCCGTTGAATGGGTTAATAGAATTATTTCCATCTATCGTGAATGGAATTCCGTCAAATCTCTGGTGCAGGTTCTGCCCAATAGTTCCGGTACTTAACAGCAAAATCAGAAGAAATATTCTCATATAATGGCAAACTTATATCTATTTTCAATTTGTAACAATATCATAAATTTTACGTCTATTTGTATGTATAACTGAACTTTAATCAAAAAAAATCCCGGCTTTGAGTACCGGGAAAAAGAACTGATTACGGTCTGCCTGTTTTTATGCGGGGAGGCTTTTTCTTGCCCTGCCTTTTCTTTATCATCTTCTTAACGCGTTCGCTTTTTCTGTACTTATTCGGTTTCACCAAACTGGAATTATTATCTTTCTTTTCGAAGCTTTCCCTGCCAATTACAACCTCATTGCCGCCTATCATAGTGTTGTTGTGTCCGCTTCCAAATCTCAATTTCTTTCTGTTGAATTTCTTCCCGGTCTTGTTTTCAAGAGTGTTCACATCCGGGCCGTTATTTACTATTATGTCATCATCCGTCTTAATATCAGTAATAGTCTTAGAATTTTGTATGAGCTTATTTGAACTTTCATTATTAAGTACATTATTTGCAGCAATATCTCCCGTGAAAGTATTATTATCTACAAATACCCAGTCGCCCTCTTTATTCTTATAATTGTAATTTTTCTCTGTGATGCCTTCCTCACTCCTCCATTTTGCTTTTGGTGAAAGAGCTACCCAACCAACATAATTCCCGTCATTGGAGACTTTCCATCTTACCCATGCAGGTGCCCAGGTATAACCCGGCAGCCATACCCATCCGTATTTGGGCGAATTCCACCATCTGCCGTAGTTAAATGTTTGGTTTCCCCATTTATCACTCGAGATCCACAGCCAGCCGCGATCGGTATATTCCCATTTCCCGTTTACATAAGGTCTCCAGTTATTTTCCACACTTGGTTTCCAGATGAACAAAAACTCTTCATCGCCATAATTCAATGATGAATAGCCTTCACCTTCGCCATCGCTCATTTCTTCATCAATATCTTCCTTTGTGATCTGTATCCATTCACCCATAGGCAAAAGAACATCATAAAAAGACTGGAATGAAACCGTATTCATGAATAAATTCTCTTCGCTTTCAACCGGAGCGTCAAGAGCTATTTCGATATCCCTGATCTTATCAAGGAGGCTGTCATTTGAACTATTTTGCTGAGGATAAATTACATATAAAGGCAAAAAGAATAAAAAAAACCGAATATTTTTTAGAATTAAGTACATTTCCTAATTTTATACAGAAATATGCATTTATTGCATAATTTTAGCAATTCTATAATTTAGACAATAATAATAAGAAAAGGTTTAATTCAGCCTTTTCCTCTTATTCAGGTATTCAAGAAGCGCAGTATCAAAAGGGGTTTCAGTGGAAAGCTGAACATAATCAATGTTGTTTGAGAGGCACGCGGTTTTGTAATTATGGATAAACTCCTTTACAGCATCCTGATATGATTCCATTACCGAGACAGGCTGCGATAGCATCTCACGGCTTGTTTCCATATCCTTAAAAATAGTGGGGGAGTCAATTGCAAAGCTCATCTCGAGCGGATCCAAAACCTGGAAAACTATAACTTCATTTCTTTTATAGCGAAAATGTTTCAATGCATTGATGACAGCCTGCTGATCATCAAACAGGTCGCTGAAAATGATTACCAAACCCCTGCGCTTTATTCTTTCTGCAGCTGAATTGAGCGATGAAGCCGTATTTGTCTTTCCTGATGATGTAATGTTTGAAAGCTGACTTAATATGAGTTTTAGATTTTGGCTTGTAGCTTTTGGGGGAACTATACTCCTTATCTTCTCATCATAAATAACCAGGCCTGTGGCATCTTTCTGGAAATTCATAAGTACAGCAAGCGATGCAGCAAGATATGTTGAATATTCAAGCTTACTTACATCACTTTTCCTGAAAATCTTTGCATCTTCCTTCTTCTTGAACAGCTTTCTGAAAGGGGATCTTGGTTCCAAACCCGAGTCTTTTGATTTAAATGACATCGATCGGCTTGCATCAACTATGAGGTATGACTTAAGGTTTGTTTCTTCTTCGAACTGCTTTATATAATACCTATCGGTTCTGCCGAGTACTTTCCAGTCAAGATACTTCAGATCATCGCCCGGCATATACTGCCTGTGTTCTGCAAACTCTACGCTGAATCCGTGATAAGGGCTCTTATGCAAACCGGCTATAAAACCCTCAACTACAAACTTGGCCTTAAACTCAATGTTTGCCAGGCGCGAGATCACTGAGGGCTGGAGATATTTTTTATAGTCGGCTTGCAAATATTGTCATTTTCATAGCTATTGTATGCTTTATTAAACGCAAATAAGCTGATTATTGTTTCTTCGTATCTCTATCTTTTACACCATCATTCTTCTGAGGAGCCACTTTCACATCATCATCGGCTTTCTTGTCTTCTTTCTTGTCTTCCTTTTTATCTTCCTTCTTATCTTTTGTAGTTTCTTTCTTTGTATCGGTTTTTAAGGAATCTTTCTGAGTATTCTTAATTATATCCTCGATCGAACGGTTTTCATCAAGCATCTGGAGCATCATTCTTGCAGATTCGCTCATTTTTTCATTCGCATCTTCATCCTTCGGATATTTATCAAGGAACTTCTTGTAGCTTTCTTTAGCTTTATCCTTATCCTTCAGCATTTCATCATAAATAAAAGCCACCATGAACATTCCGTACTTCGATTCTTTAGTGGCCGGATGCTTCTGTGATAACTCATTATAATATTTAATCGCATTGGGATAATCTCTCAGATTATCCACATAAACCTTTGCAATACTGCTGTACACTTCGGGTGCGCTTGGGGAGTTAGGATATTCTGTTAAAAACTTTTTATAAAACTCAATTGCTTCGCCGTATGCCTTTTTTGCTTCATCAGCTTTGCCTTCAGCTTCAAGTTTCTTTGCTTCTTCCATCTTCGTCTTAGCGCCCAAAAGTATCGTCTCTTCTGATTCTTTTGAGCAGGCTGTCAAAAGCAGGGCAGGAATTATTATTATTAAAAGAAATTTCAGTTTTTGCATAGTAAGATTTACGTTAAAATTTAGTAATTAATGCAAAAATATCAATATATGTAATAAGTATCAATGTACAGGGATTTCTTTTTTACCGTAATAAATCCTGTTACCCGTTCCCCAGGCCAAGCCTTATGATGTTCTCTCCATACTTATCCTTCAGAAAGTCCATTTGTTTGTAGGGGATCAAATGATCGCGGTTGAAGAAATCCAGGTTGTACCCCGAAACTTTATGAAGCTCGAAACAGGATATACCGAAAGTGCGTATTTTGTAATTACTGTTTGGCTGGGGAAGCTTCCTGTAAATTGCCATTGCAGTATGAAATACTTCCTTTTCGCTGTTAGTTGGATGCACAAGCCTTACTTTATTGCCGCGATAACCCAGGTCATCGAACCTTATTGATAAAGCCACGTGGTCAGTAATAAGATCTTTAGAACGCATTCTTCTGCAAACGTACTCGGTCATTCTTTTGATCTCGTCCATTGCACGCGAATCATCATAAATAGCATCGCTTAGGGTGTGATTGTGGCTGAATGACTTTTCAACTCTTTCAACATGCTGTGATATTCCGCTGGTATCTTCACCGCGGGCAATTTTGCGGAGTATCACGCCGTTTATGCCGAACTCCTTATGTATTGCATGAAAATCTGAATTTGCCAGTTCGCCAATTGTCCTTATGCCGAGCGAGTGAAGCCTGATCTCCATTCTGTGGCCGATTCCCCACATTTTTTTAACGGGAAGCCTGTGGATCACATCTAAGTTTTCTTCTCTGACTATAAATAACCCATCAGGCTTGTTCAGCTTAGTTGCCATTTTGGCAAATGACTTATTAAACGATAGCCCGATAGATACCTGGAGATTCTCGATCCTGCGTATCATTGTTTTTAGGTGCCATGCGAACTTTGCGGCCTGGAAATAATCATTTGCAACGGGAGTGATATCAAGGAAGCATTCATCTATACTATATTGTTCAACACAGTCCTCCGGCAGCAGCTCAAGCAAATGACAAATGATATTTTGAGTTATGGCTTCATATTTAGTACCGTACGAAGGCACTGAAATAAGATCAGGACAAAGCCGTCTTGCATCTACTACTGACATTCCGATCTCAACTCCCATTGCGCGGGCTTCATAGCTGGCAGTCATAACAATGCCCCTGTTTCCTTTGCCCCCGCCAACTGATACCGGCTTGCCTCTGAGTTTCGGATTATCTCTTTGCTCAACCTGCGCGAAAAATGCATCAAGATCGAGGTGAATGAAGAATCTATTCCGGTTAATGTCGATCTTGTGGTTATGGTCTTTGTGGTGGGGGAATGAATATGAAGCCATCATGCGCACACGCTTGAATAAATGCGACTCTCGCGACGCATCCCGTGGAATGAAATACGACGAACTTAACTTCCCGCTGTTTTTTGCTGTATGCATAATTAGTTGTATTGCCTCTAAACAAATCCCCCCTTTGCTTTTGAAAAGGGGGGAAGACAAGCTGTAATATTCTTGCAGTGAAATCTGATCAAAAATTCTTCACTTCATAAATCGTTAATGGGGGTTTAGCATCTAAAAGCAAAACCAAAAGCCAGACTCGAAGACTCCAAGGCTCAAAGAAATAAAAATCAAAAGCCTCAACCGCAAAGACGCTAAGCCGCAAAGAAAAGCA
>JAIOIK010000039.1 GCA_019912545.1 Ignavibacteria bacterium
TCTGCATCATATAACTTCGCTAAGTAAGTAAATATTTAAACATTTATTTAGACCCCTCGCCGAAATGCGAGGGGTCTTTATTGTAAGACTTTAGGAAAAGATAATGGACGTTTTAAGCAATCTAAAATACGCAGAAGGTTCAAGAAGAAAGAGAAAAAGAGTTGGCAGGGGCCCCGGATCGGGTCACGGCAAAACCTCTACCCGTGGTATGAACGGACAGGGATCACGCTCAGGCAGTGGCGTTAGATCATGGTTTGAAGGCGGGCAGATGCCTATACAGAGAAGGCTTCCGAAATTTGGATTTTCTAATCCCGGAAGAACAGAGTTTCAGGTTTTAAATCTTGGTAAGCTTCAAACCTTTTTTGATAAAGGAAAGATCAGCGATCAAAATTTAAGCCCTGAATCACTATTTAAGCAGGGTATTATTTCGAAAAGAAATGTTCCTCTGAAGATTTTAGGTGAAGGCGAATTTAAGCAGAAACTTGAAATAAGCGCTCATAAGTTCAGCAAAACTGCGCTCGATAAGATCGAAAAAAGCGGGGGCAAGGCAATTATTTTATGAGTGGTTTTGTTGATAGTTTCAGAAATATTTTTAAAATACAGGAATTAAGGCAAAGGATAATATTCACAGTATTACTCCTTATTGTTGTTAGAATAGGCGCCCATATAACTTTACCCGGAATTGATACGGGTTTGTTGGCTGAGGCTACTAAAAATCAATCTGATAACACTTTATTCGGTTTGTACGATCTTTTTGTAGGCGGTGCATTTAAGAATGCCGCTCTATTTGCTCTTGGAATTATGCCTTATATCAGTTCCTCTATTATTATCCAGTTGTTGGGGGCTGTAGTTCCTTACTTCCAGAAGCTTCAAAAAGAAGGAGAAGCAGGAAGAAAAAAGATCAACCAGTTGACGCGATATGGCACAGTGCCGGTAGCTTTAATGCAGGCATGGGGTGTAAGTGTTCAGCTGAAAAGCAGAAATGTTGCAGGAGTAAGTATAGTTTCTCCCGATGTATCACCGGTCTTGTTTACAATTTCATGTATTATACTAATGACAGCCGGTACGATCTTTATGATGTGGCTTGGAGAGCAGATCACTGAGCGCGGAATTGGTAACGGTATTTCACTCATTATATTTATTGGAATTATCGACAGGCTTCCGTATGCATTCCTGGATGAATACCAGGTTATAGCTTCGGGTGCCAGAAGCATAATTGTCGAACTGATCATTATTGCAGGGCTGGTGTTTATTATAGCCGGAGTTGTACTTGTAACACAGGCGACGCGGCGAATACCTGTTCAATATGCAAAACGGGTTGTAGGAAGAAAGATCTACGGCGGTGTTACCCAGTATATTCCGCTCAGAGTCAACCAGGCAGGAGTTATGCCTATCATTTTTGCTCAGTCTATTATGTTTGTGCCGAACACAATATTAACGTTCTTTCCAAATAGCCAGTTTGTTGCAGATATATCAAAGTATTTCGATCAGACCAGTATGGTTTATGCATTTCTTTATGGTACATTGATCGTGTTCTTTACATATTTTTATACTGCCATTGCTTTCAATCCAAAAGATGTTTCTGATAATATGAAGAAGCAGGGCGGATTTGTTCCGGGTGTAAGGCCGGGCAAGGCAACATCGGATTTTATTGATAATATTTTAACGAAAATTACTTTACCCGGTTCAATATTCCTGGCATTTATTGCCATATTACCCGCTTTCATAGCACAAGCCGGAGTTACTCAGGGACTTGCACAGTTCTTTGGAGGTACCAGTTTGCTTATTGTTGTAGGTGTCGCATTGGACACTTTGCAGCAGATAGAGTCGCATCTTGTCATGAGGCATTATGACGGATTTATGAAAAGCGGAAAAATAAAAGGCAGAAGAGGATAGGTCAAATCCCTTGGTAAAAACTGTTAGCGAAATTACGGCTATCAGAGAGAGTTGTTTGGTAGTTGCTGGTGTTCTTTCTTATATTGAGAAGTTCTTAAATCCGGGAATCACAACTTTAGAAATAGATGAATTGATCGAAGATTTTATCAGGTCAAAGGAAGCTATACCTGCATTAAAAGGGTACAAAGTACACAGAAATATTTATCCTGCAAGTTCATGTATATCAATTAATGAAGAAGTAGTACATGGAATCCCGGGAAGCCGTAAACTGGCTGAGGGTGATATAGTAAGTATAGATGTAAGTGTTCAAAAGAGCGGATATTTTGGCGATGGCGCTAAAACTTTTCAGGTCGGGGAAATCAGTCCTGCAAAGAAGAAACTTATGAAAATAACCCAGGAGAGCCTCTTTCTTGGACTGGACAATGCAAGAGACGGCAATTATATTAATGATGTTTCGCTGGCAATTCAGCAGCACGTTGAGGCAGCAGGATTTTCAGTAGTAAGAGATTTAGTTGGACATGGTATCGGTAAAAGTCTTCATGAAGAACCTCCAATCCCGAATTATTACCATAATGGCTACAGGGGAAAGTTTAAAGAAGGAATGACAGTTGCAATTGAGCCAATGGTAAATTATGGTACTTATAAAGTAAAAGTTTTAAGCGATAAATGGACTTATGTAACAGCTGACGGTGAGCCTAGTGCGCATTTTGAGCATTCTATTCTCGTCAAAAAAGGTAAACCTGAAATTTTAACATTAGGAAGTTAATTTAGTTAATGGCAAAACAAGGCACAATCAAAGTAGATGGTATTATTACCGATACTTTGCCTAATGCTGCCTTTAAAGTCAAGCTTGAAAATGGCCACGAGATCATTGCTCATATTTCCGGGAAAATGAGAATGAATTTCATCAAGATCCTTCAGGGAGATAAAGTATCAGTTGAACTATCTCCATACGATTTGACCAGGGGCAGAATAACATACAGGTATAAATAATAATCTAAGCATAAAGAGGTAACAACAATGAAAGTTAGAAGCTCGGTAAAGAAAATGTGCGAACACTGCAAGATCATAAAGAGAAAAGGTGTTATCAGGGTTATTTGCAAAAACCCCAAACATAAACAAAGACAGGGATAATTTAAAATTATTAGGAGTAATATCAATTGGCTAGAATAGCTGGAATAGATCTTCCAAAAAATAAAAGAGTAATAATTGGCCTGACTTCCATATTCGGAATAGGAAGAACTACATCGAAAAAGATCCTCGATAGGACAGGGATCAGTTATGATAAAAAAGTAGGTGAACTCTCTGATGATGAGGTGAACCAGATACGTAATATTATTACTACTGAAATAAAAGTAGAGGGCGCTTTAAAATCAGAAGTACAGGCGAATATTAAGAGGCTTATGGATATTGGGTCTAACAGGGGCAAGAGACACAGGAGAGGCCTGCCTGTTAGAGGACAAAGAACGAAAACAAATGCAAGAACACGCAAAGGCAAGAGAAAAACTGTTGCAGGCAAGAAAAAAGCTGCTTCCAAGAAGTAATATTGAAGTAAGAATAGAAAGTTAATTAATTTCATATGACGACACAACCAGTTAAAAAAACTAAGAAAAAAGCAACAGTAGAATCAACCGGTGTAGCGCATGTTAAAGCTACTTTTAACAATGTTATTGTAACCTTAACAGATGTTCAAGGAAACACGATCTCATGGGCGTCATCAGGGAAGATGGGTTTTAAAGGCTCAAAGAAGAACACACCGTTTGCTGCACAGGTTGCAGCCGAAAGCGCTGCCAAAACAGCTCTTGATGCAGGCTTAAGGAAAGTTGATGTATTCATAAAAGGGCCGGGCTCCGGAAGAGAAGCCGCTATCAGGTCTTTACAGACATCAGGACTGGAAATACTGACCATAAAGGATATAACCCCCATACCGCACAACGGCTGCAGGCCGCCAAAAAGAAGAAGAGTATAAAAATATAATCTAAGATCATAAATGGCAAGATACACAGGTGCAAGCTGCAAACTTTGCAGAAGAGAAAAACAGAAATTATTCCTTAAGGGTACCAAGTGCTTTACCGAAAAATGCCCTGTTGAAAGGAAGAATTATCCTCCCGGACAGCATGGGCTATCCAGAAGATCAAAAGTATCTGATTATAGTATTCAGCTCAGGGAAAAACAGAAGGTAAAGAGAACTTACGGAGTTCTTGAAACTCAATTCAGGAATTATTTCGATCTTGCTTCCAGGCAGAAAGGAAGAACAGGAGAAAATCTTGTTAAACTTCTTGAAAGAAGACTTGATAATATTATTTACCGTTCAGGGCTTGCCCCTTCAAGGAAAGCTGCCAGACAGCTTATTCTGCACAAGCATTTTAAAATAAACGGCAGTACCGTTAATATTCCGTCTTATCTATTAAGAGCAGGCGATTCTGTCCAGGTTAAGGATAAAAGCAAGCAGGTGAAAGTATTTCATGAATCAATGAAGAGAGTTAAAGATGATATGCTTCCCGGTTGGCTTCAGGTAGATAAATCTGCTTTAAAAGGGACACTGTTGGCAATTCCGGAAAGAATCGATATTCCGTTCAACGCTAACGAACAACTAATTGTTGAATTATATTCAAAATAGAAATAAAAATGACAAATCACTATATACAGTTTCCAGAAAAATTAGAATTAGAAAAAGAAACACACACCAGGTACTTTGGCCGTTTCACAGTTCAGCCTCTTGATAAGGGCTACGGCATAACTCTTGGTAATGCTTTAAGAAGAGTATTAATTTCTTCTCTTCCCGGTACTGCAATTACCGGAATAAAAGTGAACAACGTACCGCATGAGTTTACAACTATAAAGGATGTTGTTGAAGATGTTTCTGAAATGGTTCTTAATTTGAAAGAAGTAAGATTCAAGCAGAATATCAAAGGCGCAAATAAAGTTGAATTAAGACTTAAGGGACCTATTGAATTTATTGCTAGGCATATCCAGGAAGCAACTGAAGATTTTGAAATATTAAATCCAAATCTTCATATTGCTACTTTGAACAAGAATGCAGATGTGAGCATCACTCTGAAAATTGGTTCAGGTATAGGCTATGTTCCTTCTGAAGAGAATAAAGATCCTGAACAGGACCTTTTGATGCTTCCGATTGACTCCATTTTTACACCCATTAAGAATGTAAAATATGATGTTATGAATACCAGGGTAGGACAGAAAACAGACTACGAAAAACTGGTACTGGAAATTACAACTGATGGCACTATCAATCCTGTTGATGCTCTGACACAGTCGGCATCGCTTCTTACAGAGCATATTGCAATGTTCGAAAACTTCGGTAAAGTGACAGAAGAGAAAAAAGCTCCGGTTAAAGACGAAGAGACAGAGTTTGCAAGAGTAAGAAAAATGCTTCTGACAAACGTCGACGAATTAAAACTTTCTGTCCGCGCGCAAAACTGCCTTCGCTCTGCTAACATTAAAACTTTAGGAGATCTTGTTCGACACCAGGAAGTTGAAATGCTGCAGTTCAGGAATTTCGGCAGAAAATCACTTGCAGAACTTGGTGAAATACTGCAGGAAAATGCTCTATCATTTGGTATGGATGTAGATAAATATATTAAAGAAGAAAACTAAATCTTAAATCTCAGCTTGATATGATACACAGAAGAAAAGGAAGAAAACTTAAAAGAACAGCATCTCACAGGAAATCATTATTTTCCAATATGACTGTTTCTTTGATAAAGAATAAGAAGATAAGAACAACTCTTGCCAAGGCAAAAGAGCTGAGGCTGTTCGTTGAGCCGATGATCACAAAATCCAGAAAGGCATATCTTGCTAAGGACGGGAAGCCCGAGTATGGAGTTCATTTAAGAAGGGAAGTTAATAAATTCTTACAGGATAGAGAAGCAGTTAAAACTCTTTTTGATGAGATCGCTCCCAAGTTAGTTAACCGCAATGGCGGCTATACCAGGGTTCTGAAAATGGGAAACCGTCTGGGTGATGGTGCAGAAGTTGCTATGATAGAACTCGTAGATTACAATCTTGAGCAGAATAAGACTGAAGCGACTGCAGCCGGTGAAACTGATTCAAAAACAAAATCCAAAGCTAAAGGGAAAACCGGAACTGAAAAAACCAAGACAGTAAAAGCCAAATCCGAAAAGGCCAAAACGACAAAGACAAAAAAAGAGGATAAATCTTCTGCCGAGGTTAAAAAATCAACTAAGGGCAAGAAGAAAAAAGAGGCAGCTGAGTAATTAATAACGCAATAAGTGCAAACAACTTATCAGGTTCATGAAAATATCCACAGCTGAATTTGTAAATAGTGTATCAGACTTAAACCAGCTTCCAACTGCCCATTTACCGGAAATTGTTTTTATAGGCCGATCTAACGTTGGGAAATCATCTCTTATCAATAAGATATGCAATAAGTCTAAGCTTGCCAAAACAAGCTCTGTACCCGGAAGAACAAGACTGCTTAATTACTACCTTATAAATGAAGAGTTTTATTTTGTAGATCTTCCCGGATACGGTTATGCAAAAGTACCCGAACAGATAAAGACGGGCTGGAGAAAACTTGTTGAAGAATATATCAGTACCCGTAAGAACATAAAACTTGTTTTTGAACTTATGGATTCAAGACATGACCCTACTTACCTGGACCAGCTTATGATAAACTGGCTGGAGTATTACGAAATAAACTATGCAATATGCCTTACAAAAGCAGATAAGATCTCAGCCAATAAAATGGAACGCCAGATATACCGTACAAGTAAAATTGTGAGTAATGATGATCTATGCAAAGATTATATCCCGTTTTCTGCTATTTCCGGAGAAGGTAAAGATACTGTTGTTAAGCTTATCGCTGAGAGTTTAATCGAACAATAAACTTAAATTTAGATATCTTTGCTCAAGAAAAAGATATTCACACCAGGACCCACACAGGTTCATCCCGATGTTTTAAAAGCGACCATTTCGTTTGATACCTACCATAGAAGCGCTGAATTCAAATCATTTCACATAAAGCTAGTAGAAAAGCTTAAATCTGTTTTCCTTACAAAACAAAATCTCCATATTCTCACTACTTCCGGTACAGGAGCACTAGAAACGGCATTCATCAATTTTTGCAGGCCGGGAGATAATGTATTGTATATTAACCAGGGCAGATTTGGTGCCAGGTGGGGAGCAATTGCCGCAGCATACGGAGTTAACGCTGCAGAGCTTAAAATACCATATAGCGAAGCTGCAGGTATTGAAGAAATGAAAAACCTCAACTTTGATGGTATTAATGCCGTTCTGCTTACCCATACAGAAACTTCCACAGCAACATTGACAGACATTCAGGCTCTTTCTGAATATATTAAAGCTAATTCAAATGCTCTTGTCATTGTTGATGCAGTAACATCAGTCGGGGCAATTGAATTCAAAATGGATGACTGGAATATTGATGTTGCAGTATCTGCCTCACAAAAAGGACTTATGACTCAACCCGGACTGGCTATAATTGCATATAGTAACATTGCAAAAAAAGTAATGATGGATAACCCTATGAAGCGGTATTTCTTTGATCTAAGAAAAGAAATTAAATCATTTGATGAAGGACAAACTACCTGGACTCCTGCAGTTGGATTATTTTATGGAATTGATAAAGCTTGCGATATTATTCTCGCTGGTGGCATTGAAACAAAGTGGAATCAGACTAAAGAAATTGCTGAGTGGTTCAGAAAAGATTCAGTTAATAATGGATTCGGAATTTTTTCAAAAAGACCATCTGATTCATTGACAGCTATAACACTTCCCGGTGGGATCCCTGCAGGAATGCTTATCCGCGCAATGAAAGACAAATACGGCGTTCATATGGCAAACGGTCAGGCAGAAATGAAAGATACTATTGCAAGGGTTTCTCATATGGGCGATATCCAATTAGATGATATTAAAAAACTTAGCTCGTTGCTGAAAGAAGAATTCCAGATATTAACTTCATCAGCCTAGGAAAAGCTTGAAGAACAGGAAAGTAAATATTTTCATAGCTGACGATATTCACTCAGGTGGTATTAATTTACTTAAAAAATATTTCAAATTAATAGAATTCAAAAAACATTCAACTGAGAACCTTATAAATTCAATTTCTTGTATCCAATGCAAAGATAAATCAAAAAAGGATTGCCTCGTATTACGCTCAACCAGGATTATTGATGAAGCAATTATCAAAAAACTTTCTGAATTTACTTCGATCAGATTAATAGTCACTGTTTCGGCTGGATTTGATAATATAGATATATCTGAATGCCGGAAAAATGGAATTGATGTAATGAATGTTGCCGGAGGTAACAGTATTTCTGCCGCAGAGTTTACTTTTGCTTTAATTCTGAATGCGGCCAAGTCAATTTTAACTGCTAATGATATGATGAAAAAGGGAAAGTTTGATTCTACGCAGTTTCATAATTTTGAGCTTACCGGTAAAACTATTGGAATAGTAGGTGTTGGGAATGTCGGTTCAAAAGTTGCCAAACTGGCTAGAGCTTTCTCAATGAAAGTTCTTGGAAATGATATTAACCCTTCATTGAAAAATAAATACAGGTTTGTTAAATTTACCGGTTTGAACAAGTTGTTGAGAAATTCTGATATTGTTACTGTTCATACTCCGCTTGATGATTCTACACAAAATCTCATTAACGCTTCGAATATCAGATTGATAAATCCAAATGCAATTATCATCAATACCTCCAGGGGCGGAACAATTGATGAAGAACAGCTTATAAAGCGTTTAAAGTTGAAAAAAATATTCTACGCAGGAATTGATGTTTTTAAGAACGAACCCGGGTTCAATAAAAAATTCACAAAACTGAATAATGTTATTCTCACACCGCACCTTGCAGGTAAGTCACAGCAGAGCAGGAAAAGGATGTCACTAATGGCTGCCATGTGTATCTTGAAATATTACTCTTACCGTAGAAATTCGGAAAAATTACTTAATTGAATTACTTAATAAAATTAAGTAAATTAGTTAAATAAAGCAAATTTTGAGGAGGTTTAATGAAGTTCACTGTCAAAAGTAATGAGCTAATCAGCGCAATAAATAAGGTAATTTCGGTTACTCCAACGCGCTCTACTTTGCCGATATTGGGTAATTTATTCTTTAGCCTCGAAGGTAAAGAACTCACTATAATGGGTTCTGATCTTGAAGTTTATATTGAAGTAAAGATAAATGTTGACGGAAAAAGCGACGGTCAGGTTGCCGTGCCTGCCAAGAAGCTTGAGACACTTTTACAGAACCTTCCCGGTAAGGACCTAAGCTTTGATCTGCAAAGCGGTTTTAAGCTTATCATAAAGACAAAAGGAGGAAAGTGGACTATTACAGGCGAAGATCCCAATGACTACCCGATGCCGGCTGAGGTTGAAGATTCAGGTAAGATCGATATTGATGCAGGATTGCTGACAAGATATCTT
This sequence comes from Ignavibacteria bacterium, assembly GCA_019912545.1. Lineage (GTDB taxonomy): Bacteria > Bacteroidota > Ignavibacteria > Tepidaquicellales > OLB5 > OLB5. Next base: position 9,328 of record JAIOIK010000039.1, read on the forward strand.
TCCAAAGCTATTCATGCGGCAAGTACTGATGAGCTTAGACGCAGTATGAACGGCGTTTACTTTGAGATCAAAAAAAACGAGTTCAAAGTAGTTTCGACTGACGGGCACAGGCTTGTTAAGATAGTTAAAAGTGATTTTGATTACAGCGGTGAAAAGACAAATATGCTGGTACCTATCAAAACATGCCAGCAAATGACAAAACTATTCAAGGGCTCATCCAAATCTGCCTCAGATGATGAAAACTCCGATAGCGATACCGGCTCTGCCAATGATGGAGGTAATGTTACGATTTATTTCAGCTATGAATTCTTAAAGTGTACTTTTGATAATATCTCGATAAACTCCAGGCTTATCGATGATACATTTCCTAATTATGATTCAGTTATTCCTAATGATAATGAGAAGATACTCAAAGTTGCAAAGAACGACCTGATAGGCGCAGTAAAAAGGAGTATTATCATGTCAGACCAGGTTACCAACAAAACTTCCTTTAATATTGCTGAGAGCGAATTGAAAGTAAAAGCTGTTAATAATGAGTATGGTACAGATGCTGATGAAACCATTGATTGCTCATTTACCGAAAATGATGAGTTTGAAATAGCCTTTAACGGTAAGTACTTGCTTGAAGCCATTCAGCACTTTGATAACGAGACCCTGCTGTTTGATTTCAGTACTCCTCTAAAGGCCTCAATTATAAGGCCGTCCGATCCAAACGAAAATGAAGACCTGATGATGCTTGTTATGCCCGTTAGAAATATCTGACAATGTTTCTTGAAAATCTCAGTTTAGAAAATTTCAAAAATTACAGCAGCAGTTCTTTCTCATTCAGCCCGAAGCTGAATTTCATCTACGGTGAAAACGGCAACGGAAAGACCAATATCCTTGAAGCAATATCGATGCTATGCTATACACGCAGTTTCCTTCTTAATTCTGATAATGACTGCGTAAAATACGGAAACAATAACTTCAATATTAAAGGCGAATTTACAAGCGGCATCAATATTAACAGTACTCTCAGGTATTCATACAATAAGGATACAGCATCAAAGAGTCTGCTTTACGGGAACGATAAAGTAACGAGGCTTAACGAATTCATAGGATCTTTCCCGCTTATCGTACTTTCTCCGGGTGACTTAAAGCTTTCAATGGGCACACCGCTTGATAAGCGCAGGAATTTTGATCTGTTGATTTCTCAGGTCAGCAGGCTTTATTTTGATGATCTGAAAAGTTATACCAAGGTAATTAAACAGAAGAATTCTCTTTTAAAAGAGAACCTAGTTAACCGTAAGTATTCCTCTAAAGACCTTAAAAATATGCTTGGCCTGTGGAATGAAGAGCTTGTTAGTTTCGGAATAAAGATTCTTTTGAGAAGGCTTGATTTCATCGAAGAGTTCAGGTCATATCAGGCAGAGTGTTTTAACAGGATTGCCGGCAGCAGTTATCTCCCTGTAATAAATTATGAAAGTGATATCAATACCGATTCAGATAATTTAGGTATAGATGCGCTTAGGAGATCTTATTCAGAGTTACTGGAAAGTAAAATGGATACAGAGATCAAAAGGGGAATCTCTCTTGCCGGGCCGCACAGGGATAATTATATCTTTCTGATGGAAAAAAACGGTGATTTGTTTGATATGAGAACTTTTGCTTCACAGGGAGAGCATAAGACATTTGTTGTTTCTTTGAAACTGGCAGAATTTGGTTTTATAAAAGATAATATTGCAAATTCCAATATTGGTGACCCAATTTTACTGCTCGATGATATTTTCAGTGAGCTTGATAAGGGCCGCATTAAAAAGATCAGCTCGCTGATAACAGGTTTTAACCAGGTTTTTTTGACAACTACAGATAAGGAATATATGGATACTTTAAGGGAAGATTTTGATGAGATATCTGCTTATCACATAACTAAAGAGCTGCCATCACTTGTCAATCAATTATAAAGTACATAAAAAAAAACCATCTGCCCTTAATGAAGAGATAGGTCAGCTGCTTGGCAAGCTTAAAGAGATCAAGAAAGATAAGTATTCTTTCTGGCATAACGCAGTTGGCGAGACAATTTCTAAAATTGCAGTTCCAACATACAAAAAAAAGGATATTCTGTTCGTTAAGGTTCATGACTCCGTTTGGAGGTTTGAGTTAACAAGAAGGAAATGCGAACTGCTTGAAAATATCAACAACAATCTGAATACTGAAAATAAACTAAAAGATATAATTTTTAAATAAATGGCTGATAAAAAAAATAAAGACCTGAAGAAAAAACCGGCGAATAAAGAAGGCTACGGAGCCGATAGTATCCAGGTACTAAAAGGACTTGAGCACGTAAGAAGAAGGCCGGCTATGTATATTGGCGATGTTTCCAGTCGTGGACTCCATCACCTTGCATATGAGGTTGTAGATAACAGTATAGATGAAGCTCTTGCAGGATATTGTGATAAAATATCGCTTACTATTAACAAAGACGGTTCGATAACAGTTGAAGATAACGGGCGCGGGATTCCAACCGGTATGCACCCTACCGAAAAGAAATCTGCATTAGAAGTTGTTATGACACAGCTAAATGCAGGTGGTAAATTCGATAGGAGCACTTATAAAGTTTCAGGCGGCCTTCATGGTGTAGGTGTCTCAGTTGTAAATGCACTTAGCCAGTGGCTTAAAGTTGAAGTCAAGCGAGATGGTAAAATATTTTTTCAGGAATACAGGGCCGGCGAGCCCGTTGCAGATGTAAAGGAAACCGGAAAAGTTGATCCTAAAGTGACCGGTACCAAAACTACATTTATGCCCGATAGTGAGATATTCACTACAACCCTCATTAAATATGAAATCCTTGAAGACCGTTTAAGAGAGCTTGCTTATCTTAACAGGGAAGTTACAATTATAATTGATGATGAAAGGAATAAGAAGAAAGATGTATTTCATTTTGAAGGCGGTATAAAAGAATTTGTTAAGTATATCGACTCTGCGAGAAAATCGTTCATGAAAGAACCTATTTTCCTTAAAGGTGAACGTGATAACACACAGGTTGAAGTTGCTTTCCAGTATAATGAGTCTTACAACGATAATATTTTTACATATGTAAATGATATTAATACTCACGAAGGCGGCACACATCTTGTAGGATTCAAAACTGCTTTAACCCGTACGCTTAACAATTACGGCAGCAAGGCTAATATTATTAAAAATGATAAAATTCAGCTTACAGGTGATGATTTCCGCGAAGGATTAACCTGCGTTATCAGCACTAAAGTGCCGGAGCCGCAGTTTGAAGGACAGACTAAAACCAAACTGGGTAACAGCGAAGTAAAAAGTATCGTTGAAACTATTGTTGGCGAGCAGCTTCAGGAGTATCTTGAAACCAATCCATCTGTTGCCAAAAAGATCATTGAAAAATGCTTAAGAGCAGCAGAAGCAAGGGAAGCTGCAAGAAAAGCACGTGAACTTATCAGGCGTAAAAATGCGCTGGAATTTTCCGGGTTACCGGGAAAACTTGCTGATTGTTCAATCAGTGATCCTGACCACTGTGAAATTTATCTGGTTGAGGGAGATTCAGCGGGCGGTTCCGCCAAACAGGGCAGAGATAGACGCTTCCAGGCTATTCTGCCTCTAAAAGGAAAGATCCTTAACGTTGAAAAAGCGAGGATCAATAAAGTGCTGGAAAACGAAGAAATAAAATCTATCATAACAGCGCTTGGCGCAGGAATAGGTAACTCAGATGAATTTGATGAGAGCAAACTGCGTTACGGAAAAGTGATCCTCATGTGCGACGCCGATGTTGATGGTTCTCATATCAGGACATTACTGCTCACATTCTTCTACAGGCATATGAAGGAAATTATTGAGACGGGAAGGCTGTATATCGCTCAGCCCCCATTGTACAAGATCAAGATAAACCGTGAAGAGCATTACGCATACGATGAAAAAGAGAAAGACCAGATATTGAAAAGATTCAAAATTGAGGCAAAGCCTGCCAAAGATAAAGCAACTCAGCCGCCTGAAATTGGCGAAGCCGAGGTCAGCGAAAGCGGCGAATTGGTTGTAAAAGGGAAGGGCTTCACTATATCCAGGTTTAAAGGACTTGGTGAAATGAATCCGGAGCAATTATGGTCAACTACTATGAATCCGGAGACAAGGACCATTTTACAGGTATCAATAGATAGCGCAGTTGCAGCCGATAAGGTTTTTGAAACACTTATGGGTGAAGAAGTTGAACCAAGAAGGGCATTTATTGAAAAGAATGCCAAGTATGTTAAAAATCTTGATATATAATAATTGCTGAAAACTATATTTTCATTATTAATTCTCGCTCTGTTTATTTCAGGGATAAATTCCCAAACCGTAAAGAAGAATAAGAAACAGATTTCTCTTTATGCCGGAATGGGAGTTGATTACGGTATTACACCTGATTTCAACGATTACCTTGTTGCTGCAATACCTTATAGTACAGGTGATAGTATCAGGTCGTTTAATGCAGGGATAGAGTTTTTTGGGGGATTTGAATATGAGCTTTCAAAAACTATTTCTGCAAAGCTGGATTATTCATATTTCATCAGGAGCTTAAGCTACACATACTCTCCAGCAATTTTTGATTATACTATAAACAGCCACCAGCCGTATTTGTTTGTTAACTACCTGATTAAAAAAGATCATTTTGTTTTTAAATTCGGGCTTGGGGCAGGTTATCATTTCCAGAATCTGGATAACAAAGTAAATAACAGTACAACTATCAGTTACACATCCGGCGGTCCTTCTATAAGGGGAGAAGTGTCATTTATGCCAATGCTTTCAAAAGGATTCTACGGATATATCAGCGGCTTTGCATTTGGTAATTTTTACGGGAAACTGAAAGATAAGGACGGAAATTCTCTTAAAGCGCCAAACTCTTCTGTTGAAGCTACTCTAAAAGGTTATGGTATCGGCGCAAGGCTTGGTTTTTTGGTAAATCTTAATTGATCTTTTTTTGGAAGAGATAGTTAAAGCTATAATTTTGGGTATTGTGCAGGGATTGACTGAATTCCTCCCGATCAGCAGTACTGCACATCTGCGTATCATTCCTTCATTTTTCGGCTGGGGTGATATAGGCGCATCATATACTGCTGTTATACAGGTTGGTACAATGATTGCCATAATAATATATTTTTGGAAAGACCTTACCAAAATGACCATCTCCTTTCTTAAGAGCATTGCCACAAGAGATTTTAAGAGCAATGAAACAAAGCTGTTCATAATGATCTCAATTGGAACGATACCTATCGTAATTTTCGGGTTTCTTTTGAAAGACTTCATAAGGCATGAATTCAGAAGCATGTATGTAATGGCAGGAAGTTTGATATTCTTTTCAATTATTCTTTATATTGCAGATAGATTTACCAAGAAAATCCTTACAATTGATAAACTTACCTTAAAGGATGGCATTTTTGTTGGATTTTTTCAGGCGCTTGCTTTAATACCGGGAGCGTCAAGATCAGGTTCAACCATATCCGGTTCATTTTTCAGGCATATGACACGGGAAGATGCCGCAAGATTCTCATTCCTTCTCAGTATTCCGGCCGTACTCTTAAGCGGAATATATGAGCTTTTTTCTCAGCGTGCAACATTGCTCAGCGGCGAGTCTGCAATATTAAGCCTGATAATTGCAACAATTGTCTCCGGAATTGTAGGATACTGGTCAATTTGGTTTTTGCTGTCTTTTATCAAGAAGCATTCCCTGTTTGTATTTGTGATTTACAGGATAGCTTTCGGAGCTTTAATAATAATATTATTATCAACAAAAATAATCTCTAACTAGAAAGGGAATTAACATTATGAAGTTAACTGCATTAAGGTTAACGGTATTAGCCGTACTCACTTTGAGCTTTTTCGCTTTTGTATGCGGTGATAGCAAGAACGAAACAACTGATGTGAAAAAAGACAATACAACACAGACTCAGAACCAAACAAATCAAAATACAACAAATAAAATGCAGGATACAAATAAGCCAAAAACTGATTCGGTAAAAGCAGATGACAAAACCGACAGCAAGGATTCAAAAGGATCAAACAATGTAGTGATTAAGACAAGCATGGGTAATATTGAGATCGAGCTGTTTGAAAAGGAAGCTCCTCTTCACGTTGCTAACTTTAAGAAACTTGTGAATTCAGGTTTTTATGATAATACTACGTTTCACAGGGTAATTCCCGGATTCATGATTCAAGGCGGTGACCCCAATTCTAAAGATAGCGATAGGTCAAACGATGGTCAGGGCGGCCCTGGTTATACAATACCGGCAGAAATAAAAGCAAAACACGAAAAAGGATCGCTTGCAGGTGCAAGGCTTGGAGATCAGGTAAATCCTAAAAAGGAATCCAGCGGAAGCCAGTTCTACATTGTTACAGGCGAAGCTTCGCATCTTGACGGTCAATATACTGTGTATGGAAAAGTCACCAAGGGTATGGATATTGCATTAAAAATTGAAAATGTCAAAAAAGATGCAGCCGACAATCCAATAGATAAAGTTGTTATAGAAAAAGTTTCATTTAAATAGTCATACATGAAAACATTCCTCGACTTTCAGACTGAAGTTAATGCCGGCAAGGTTGGGAATGTTTATTTTGTTGCTGCAAGTGATGGCTATTTTGTTCAAAAAGCAAGTGAGTTGTTAAGGGAAAAGTTATTCGGTTCTTCAGAGAGCAGGGATAACTTTTTTCTTAGGTATGCAGATGATACTCTCCTTAATGAACTATTCGACCTGTGCTCAAATTTTGCGAGCCTGTTTTCTTCACAAAAGATAATTATCTTAAAAAAATGTGAAAAGTATTCACGCAAACTAAGCGAACTCAGGGAGTTTGTCAAAAAACCGGAAGCTGATACTTATCTTATGTTGGTTTTTGATAAAGAGTATATATTAGAAAAAAAGCTTGACAAAGAAATTGATTTTTATGATTTTTCCGAGCTTCCTCAAAGAACTCTGTATGAATGGGTCAGAAAAGAATTTGAAAACAGGCACATGCAGATAAAAAATGATGCTTTGGAACTGCTCATTACAAGCGTTCCTTCCTCTTTTGATCTTTTAATATCAGAAATTGAGAAAATTTCAAATTATGATTTCTCCGCCTCAGAGCCTGTAATTACCAAAGAACTTATACTTCAGTTTACAGGGTATGATAAAGAATACTCTCCTGATGAGCTGATTTACAGTATTGTTAAAAAGGACCGTAAAAAAGCATACACTATTATTGATAATTTACTGAATTCTAAAGGTTTGAATGAGATTTACCTTCTTTCTATCATCAGTAATTACTATATGGACCTGATTTCTTTCAAATCCAAAGGATTGGATGCTATGGATACACGGCTGTTGTATCAGAAATATAGACTTTGGGGAGACAGAGTTAAATTTGCAAAAAACTACCATAAATTAATAAATATTCAAAGTTTAGAACAGTCATTCGAGAAGATTTTGAATACAGATAAGAAATTAAAGACATCTATGCTTGATTCCAAGATACTTATGACATCCCTTGTAGAAGAGCTTATAAATGCCTAAATTTTGCAAAGTGGAACAAAAAACAGGATTTTTAGTTAAATTAATAGGATACAAATGATGCCTTCGAAAGAGGGGGTTAAAGTACAGAAGCGAACCGATGAAGAACTGATATTCAGTTTTCAACAGGGGAGCGTTGAGGCTTACAACGAAATTGTATCCCGTTATAAAGACAGGCTGACAAATTTTGTCTATCGCTATGTTGGAAACTATGATGAGTGTGATGATATTGTGCAGGATACGTTTGTGAAGGTTTACGTTTCGAAGCATTTGTACAAAGAAATCGCGAAGTTTTCAACTTGGATCTACACAATTGCGATAAACCTGGCTAAGACGAAGCTGGCAAAACAGCAGAAGTATAAAACATTCTCGATCAGTGATGTTTATGACGATGAAAACAAAGATTTTGATATACGTGATGAAGCGTTTACGCCTGATATTGATGCAAATGATAAGTATTTAAACATGCATATACAAAAAGCTCTCAATTCAATTAACGAAAATTACAGGGAGCTTATTATTTTAAGAGATATAGAAGATTATTCTTATGAAGAAATTGTTGAAATGACCGGTCTCCCTATGGGAACGGTTAAGAGCAGGATTAACAGGGGACGCGAGAAGCTGCAGGAACTGCTTAAAGATATTTACAAAGAAGGATGAAGCAATATGATCAATGAAGACGAAAAATATACTTCTTTAAGAAAAACTCTGGGTTCACTGCCTAAGATCAAAGCTAAAAATGACTTTGAAGGGAGGCTGTTGCAGAGAATTAAGGAAACTGAACAAGGCATTGTTCACGTTACTGTGAAACCAAAGAAGGATTCGGTTTTTGCAGGATGGCTATCGAATCTTTTCAGGCCTTCGCTTGTGCCGGCACTTGGCTTAACCATGGTGCTGCTTATTACTATTATAGTTTATTTTGCTTTTTTCAATAAGATGAATGATACTGCTTCGACCGATAGCAGGCAATATGTCGGTTCAACTAACCAGGGCGATCTGATCATCTATGTTAAAGGTGAACACGGCGATACTTCGATCAGCAATAATTACCCTAAGGAGTACAGCGCAGTTGACCAGGTTGAAAGAGGCAAGGATTATATGGCTCCTACCGAGAGCCCTACTGATTACTTTGCAAGACCCGAGGTAATACAGCCCTCAGACGGGTTGATCAAACCGGATAGAGTCAGTGAAGAGCAGAAGATCGAAATGCAGCGAACCGTTGATAAAGATTCCAAGGGAGTAGATACTAAGTCTGAAAGGAAATCCGATGATGTTATTATGAAGAAGGAATCAAAAAAAGAGGCGTATCCAAAAGGCGAAATAAAATCAGAAACGGACGAAAGTCCATTCAATATTCGCGACGAAAAGAAAAACAGCAAAAAGAAAGTAGAAGATAACATTCAGCAGGAAGAAAAGGAAAATCTTAAAGCTGAAGAGCCTGTCAAAGATACCGGTCAGAAGGAAAAGACTGAGAAAGATTCAAGCAAGCTTGGAAAGTCTGTAAAGGATTCTGTAAAAACAAAAGCTCCAACCATTAATAACGATTCAGAAGAAAATCAGAAGATCGAGCCTCAAATTGAACAAAAATAAAAGGGGTATATTTCAGGGCACTCTGCCGGAAACAACCCCTTTAAATTAATCAAAAACTAGTTACTTTTTCTCAATAATCCTTTTCTCAAGAATATTATCTATCAATCCGTATTCTTTGGCTTCCTCAGCTGACATAAAGTTATCCCTGTCGCAATCTCTCTTTATAGTCTCGAAATCTTTGCCGGTATGTTTAACCAGTATATTGTAAATGGTGTCGCGTGTTTTTATCATTTCCTTTGTATATATCTCAATATCGGTTGCCTGTCCCTGAGTTCCGCCAAGCGGCTGGTGGATCATGATCTTCGAATTCGGAAGCGATGTCCGCTTGCCTTTTTCACCGCCTGTAAGCAGCACGGCGCCCATTGATGCAGCCATACCTGTACAAATTGTAGCCACATGGGGTTTTATGTACTGCATGGTGTCATAAATTGCAAGTCCGGCTGATACACTGCCGCCGGGTGAGTTAATATAAACCATAACATCCTTATCAGCATCCTCAGATTCAAGAAATAAAAGCTGTGCAATAACAAGGCTTGCAGTATGGTCATCAACAGGAAAGCCGAGGAATATAATTCTTTCCCTCAGAAGGCGTGAATATATATCCATGCCTCTTTCTCCCCGGGCAGTTTGCTCAACAACCATTGGCACTAACTGGGCAGAAATGTTTAAATTTCTTTCAATCTCGGCTTTATTGCCGGAGATTATTTTGTGGTAATCCATTAATTTCCCTTATTTATTTAAAAAATTATTCTTTTTTCTTTTTAGGCTTCTTTGGTTTTTCTTCTGTAACAACCTGCTGGTCATCAGCTGCTTCAGATTCACTGTTAAAGTCCTTGCGTTCGACTTCTTTCACTTTTGCGTTTTCTATAAGGAAATTCATCAGCTTATCATCAAGAACCCTGTACTTGACATCAGGATTATTTTCATAAACACTTTTTATTTTATCTATAGGCAGATTGTATTTCTTGGCATCTGCTTCTATAATTGGTTCAATATCCTTATCAGTTACTTCCATTTTTTCGAGTTCAATTATCTTATCCCTGATAAGGTACCATTTTACCTGAAGGATAGCGTCAACTCTTCTGGTTTTGCGGAATTCTTCTTCATCAAAACCGGCGGGCAGCTTCCGTTTTGGATTCCGGTTCTTCTCATCTTCAATATATGAATTAAGAATGTTCTCAATAAGTGCATCGGGAGCTGTAATATCATTAAGCTTAATAAGCTCGCTGATAATATTGTTACGCACTTCCTGTTCGGATATGTTTTTGTAAATACCCTCCATCTCAGTTGTAACTTTTTCTCTGAATTTCTCTATTGTAGTAATTTCTTCATCCTTATAAAGGTGTTTAAAGAATTCTTCATTTAGCTCGGGGAAAATGACTTTCTCTATTTTATTGCAGAATACTTTATACTTCTCGGTTTTTCCTTCCTCCTGTGCGGGGAGTATAAGTACTCTTTCTTCACCAAGTGTAATTCCTTCAAGCTGTTCCTTAAATTCTTTGTTGATTTGCGGGTCATTAAGGTAGAACTTCACATCTTTATCTCTTTGTCCTATGATGTCAATTCCGGTATCATCAAGTTTTTGCACATCCATTGTAATTGTGAATTCATCACCATCAGCTTTATCGGCATTTTCATAGGTAACATGCTTTGACTGGAGATACTTGATCTCTTCGTCAATCATTTTGTCATCAATCCTGGTCATTGTCTTGCTGACTTCAATTCCCCTATAATCAGCCAGATTTATCTCAGGCTTAACTTCATACTTAACCTTAAATTTAAATAACTGCTTAGGTTCATAATCCATATCAACCAATGCGCCTTCACTTAAAGGATGCACGTGGTTCTCTTCAAGAAAGTTTCTGTACATTTCATTTGCCACATCCTCAAGCGAGCCCTGTTCTATCATATCGCCATACATGCGTTTCAGCATTGATATTGGCGCTTTACCCTTCCTGAATCCGGGTATTTCAGCCTTTTTTTGATACTTTTTGTACGATTTTTCGAAGTAAGGAGCAAGATCGCCATATGATATCTCAAACTCAACTTCCTGTTTAACGTCGTCTAACTTATTTATCTTAAATTCCATGTTTTTTAATTAGTTAATCACAAATATAACCTTTCTATCCAACGGGTTCAATGTATGTTTTTAGTAGTGTTTTTAAGGAAATGCACTGATGGAAGCCTGTTGTTATTGAATAGTTTATAAATACAACTTTGAATAAATTTACTGCATGAAAAGTAATAATCTCAACAAAATTATTAATAAAAAATTCCGCCTTGTTATCGGGTTACTATCCGGAACTTCGGTAGATGCCGTTGATGCAGTCCTGCTTAAAATTACCGGAAGCGGAATAAATTCGAAAATTAAGATACTTGGTTTCACAACTCAGCCCATACCAAACGATATCAGGCTTGCAATATTTCGCAATTCAAACAGCCGCACGGGCAAAATTGATGAAATATGCAGGCTGAATGTTATTCTGGGGGCGCTATTTTCTGATGCAGTTCTGAAACTCCTTAGAAAGTACAAACTGAACTCACGTGATATAGATCTCATTGGCTCTCATGGTCAAACAATTCATCATTTGCCCGGCAGGGAATCATTTTTAGGATATAAGGTCAAATCCACCATGCAGATAGGGGACCCTTCGATCATTGCGAATTTAACGGGCATTACAACTGTTGGTGATTTCCGTATTGCTGATTGTGCATTTGATGGTGGCGGTGCGCCGCTCGTTCCATATTTGGATTATATCCTGTTTACACATAACTCTAAGAATCGCGCATTGCTGAATATTGGCGGAATTTCTAATATCACTATTTTACCAGCCGGAGCAAGTAAAGAAGAAGTATTTGCTTTTGATACTGGACCCGGGAATATGATTATTGACGGACTGACTTATCATCTATTCCGCAAAGGATATGATAAGGGAGCCGTATTTGCTAAGAAGGGCAAAGTGAATCTTGAGCTATTCAACTATCTGCTTGAAGATAAGATATATAGTACTTCTCCTCCAAAATCAACCGGCAGAGAGCATTATGGAATGGAATTCCAGAAAAAGCTGCTGAAAAAAGCTAAAGAAATCAATAAATATGATATTGTAAGGACAGTAACGGAATTCACAGCATTTACGATTTACTATAATTATAAAAACTTCATTGAACCAAAAGATAAAATAAGCGAGCTTATCATTAGCGGCGGCGGTTCGGAAAATCCGGTCATAATGAAATCTTTACGCAATTATTTTAAAGGGATAAAAGTCCGCAAAATGAATGATCATGGCATTACTTCAAAGAACAAGGAAGCTGTTCTATTTGCAGTCCTAGCTAATGAATGTATTTCCGGAAATCCAGCTAATATGAGATCAGTATCAGGCTCGACGAAGGATGCAATATTGGGTAAGATCTGCCTTTGTTGTCATTCCCGCGAAAGCGGGAATCTATACTTTAAATCATTAAAAAGATAGATTATGAACTTAACTAATAAAATTGCAATCGTTACAGGTGGTACAGGTGCCCTCGGCAGGGTAATTGTCAATCATTTAGCGGCACATGGAATGAAAGTCTATGTTCCGGTCCGCTCAATGCCTGAGTTTATGAAGACCTTTGATGATTCGCAAAGCTCCATTGCTGATTTCAAGAGCCTCCCGAAACGCTATGGCTTGCCATGCGATGCAACAAATGAAGCTGATGTAAAAGAGTTCTGTGATAATGTCGTTAAGCAGGAAAAGCGGATCGATTACCTGGTAAATACTGTAGGTGGCTTTCACCCGAAACACATGGTAGCTGATACCGATACTGCATTAATTGAAGGTCAGCTTAAGCTTAACTTTTATACTACGTTTTTCTTTACTAAATATGCTTTAAGCTATTTTAAAATAAATAACTTCGGGAGGGTTGTTTCAATCGGAGCTAAGCCTGCAATTGAAACCACTGCAGAGAAATTCGCATATTCATTCAGCAAGGCGGGAGTGGTAAATCTCATGCAGACTCTTGCCGAAGAACATAAAGAGCAGGATATTACTTTCAATGCTATAATCCCGAGTATAATTGATACTCCCGCCAACCGTGAGAGTATGCAAAATCAGGATTTCAGCAAATGGGTCACTCCCCTGGAAATAGCCGAAACCTGCCTTATTCTACTGGAAGAGGGTGCCCGGTCTTACCGAGGGAATGTTATAAAAATGTATGGGAAAGTGTGAAAACTGAGGAATTATTCATTAAATCCGCAAACCCAAATCCCTGCCTGCAGCAGGCAGGCGAATTCCGAAATCCAGATCAGTACTGATAATCAATCCTCAAAATCTTCAACTTCTTATCGCTTGTAGCCACAAAAATATATTTTCCTTCTATCAACGCTATCCGGTTTATCGTCTTATCGTTCTTGTAATTGCCTGCAAAGTAAAAAGTCTTGGCATCTTTATTGAAAAAGCCTTCGATTGACTTGTCATCAGCAACCCAGATATAAAAGTTAGATGCAACAACCTGTTTGGCAGATTTCCTTGAGTAAAGATTAGTTACCCATTCCGGAAATGGCAATTTAGTAATATTAATTACTTGCACACCGGTATTACCTTGCGGAACATATGCATAATTACCGTCAACAAATGGTTCATAGAATTTAACACCGTTTGTGTAAGAACCAACGATCGGCAGCTTTGCTATATCGTTAACATCAATAATTGAAAGGTTTGCATTAGTAGTTGTTATGTAAGCCTTCCTGTCTTTAACAAAAATTCCGTTCGCTTCGCCGCCTGGTATTATCTGAGTATTTTTGAGAATAGGGAAGTCTGCAATATTTACATCATATACCTGCAGGCCGGCTGATTGATTCAGAACGTACATATAGCCGTAATCTATTACAAGTTTTGTTATAGTTCCATTTGTTAAAATTGAATTTCTGAGTGCCGGCGGGTCTTTAGTGAAATCGAAAAGTGATATTCCGCTTCCGGGACCGATTGAATATGCTATCCTTCCGGAAAATGCCATGCTTTGAGTACCGTTAAGCGCACCTAAATATGATTCGGCATACTGATCAAAAGGCTCAGTTGTATTAAATGCTGTCAGAGTGCCTCCTGAGATAACATACGCGACGCCTTCGTTAACCAAAATATCACGGCCCTCACTGCCAAGAGAGTATTCTCTCACAAGTGTAAGGTAAACCTGGTTTGCTGAAACATTTATGCTGATAATGATAAGAAATAACGGTACAAGCTGTATTTTTAACATGCTATTAATTTCAAGGTTACACAAAAATGATAAAATATCTTTTAACTTGAAATACTTTAATTGTAAAGTTTTGTAACAGGAGGAGTGTAACTCCACAAAAAAAGCGATCATAAAGATCGCTTTTAAAACCTTGTGCTTCAATATAATTCCGTTATAACCAGTAGGGAACGCATTTGAACGATTAATTTCATGGAAGATAAATTTTCGATCATGAATAATCGCTTCTGTTCGAATATTGCTAAAATGCCTGCCCGTACAGGCGGGCGTTCCCTACATCAAAAACAACTTTCTAATCTTGTTGATTTGAAACAAATCAGCTTAGAACTTTCTTTATCCTGTTTATGGCTTCGTTAATATTCTCTACTGAATTTGCATATGAGAATCTAATATACCCCTCGCCATATGCTCCGAAAGACGTTCCGGATAGGCATGCAACACCTGCTTCATAGAGCAGCTTATCAGCCAGCTCTTTAGATTTAAATCCGGTGCCCGTTATGTTAGGGAATGCATAAAATGCGCCATCAGGCATTGAGCAGTTGAATCCTTTTATGCTGTTCAATCCTTCAACTATGATCTTCCTTCTCCTGTCAAACTCTGCAACTATCTCAACAACTGCATCCTGGGGTCCGTTAAGCGCTTCTATGCAGCCTTTCTGTACAAATGCGTTATTGCATGAATTACTGTTGACCATTAGCTTTGTAATAACCGGAGCGAGCTCTGTATTCATAATGCCATATCCTGCGCGCCAGCCTGTCATAGCATATGTCTTTGAAAATCCATCAAGTATTATCGTTCTGTCCTTAAATCCATCAATTTTGCTTATCGAGTATGATTCAGCTCCATCATACACTATCCTTGAATAGATCTCGTCGGAAAGTATCATACAATCCCTGTTCTTTAGTATCTCTGCCATTTCGTGAATAACCGCTCTTGGAATCGTCTTCCCGGTTGGATTACCCGGAGTGTTAATGATCACAAGCCTGGTTTTATCCGTTACTGATTTTTCGAACAGCTTCAGATCAACATTAAAATTATTTTCCTGCGTAAGCGGCATCGGCACAGCTTTTGCTCCTACAAAATTTATCATTGATTCATAAATAGGGAAGCCTGGATTTGGATACATGGCCTCATCGCCGTGCTGTAATAGTGCAAGTATCACAAAGAACATTATGGGCTTGGCTCCCGGAGTCATAACAACGTTTTCGGGAGTAAACTTCACATCGCGTGTCCTTGAAACATAATCTGCGATTGCTTTGCGCAGTTCGGGAGTGCCTGCAGCCCCGGTGTAATGCGTATCGCCCGCCTGTATTGATGCTACTGCTGCATCGCAAATGTTTTTTGGAGTAGGGAAGTCAGGTTCGCCAATTTGAAGGTGAATAATGCTTTTTCCCTCAGCTTCCAAAGCCTTGGCTTTAGCCAATACCTCAAAAGCTGTTTCTGTTCCTAATCTGGATATTCCGTCAGAGAATTTCATTTTGTTTAGTCTTTTTAAAGTTTCTTGTTGATATTGTTAGTTAGTATGTATTTTAAAGAAAAATGTATTATCAGTACTTATTTAGATTTCGTATTGTGGATTTCGGATTATTGATTTTGGCTGTTTTCCCTGAGCTTGTGAATATGGCAACTAATTCATTAGCCTCTTGAATTAAACCGGAAATCTTTGGTTCTTTGATGAATCCGGCATCATTTATCAACTCAAGCCAGAACAATGATTCATTAGCTTCTTCCTCGACAATCGTAATTTTAGAGATAAAGTCTGCTTTGGATCTTGCCCGGCACGCTGCCCTGTAATTAGCACCAACAGATGTTGCTGATCTTAACAACTGATTTGAAACAACACTTGCCGCCTTAGTATTCGGCAAAGCCTCTGTGAGCTTCATTATCCTCAAAGCAAACTGCTTTGTCCTTTGTTTTAACTCTTACTTTGTCATAGAAGATAAATAAATGAAAATTTATCTATTTGCTTTTAAATCCGAAATCTACAATCCGAATTCCGAAATGTGGAAATCCGCAATCCCAATTCCGCAATCCGAAATTCACTTATCATGTTTCGCCTAAGTAAGCTTTCCTTACCTCTGCATTATTTGCCAGATCTTTTGCCGGGCCTTCTAAAATAATATTTCCCGTCTCGAGCACATAGCCATAATCTGCAATTGAAAGTGCTTGGTGAGCATTTTGCTCAACCAGTAAAATTGTGACACCCAGAGTTTTATTTATTTCAACTATCTTTCCAAATATTGTCTTCACAAGTATGGGGGCAATACCAAGTGACGGTTCATCAAGCAGGAGCATTTTTGGCTTGCTCATTAAAGCTCTGGATATGGCAAGCATTTGCTGTTCACCGCCTGAAAGCGTTCCCCCCGGCTGTTTTATCCTTTCAAGCAGCCTTGGGAAGATATTAAATATAAAATCCTGGTCTTTCTTAAAGTTCTCTTTATCTTTCCTTAAGTAAGCGCCCATTTCAAGGTTTTCTTTTACGGTCAGATTGGCGAATATCAGCCTGCCTTCCGGCACCTGGCATAATCCCTGCGCAACGATCTTATGCGGCGGTAAATTGGTTATATCTTTCCCGTCATACATTATTTTGGTGCCTTCAGAGGCTTTGATAATACTTGAAATAGCCCTCAAAGTAGTTGTCTTGCCCGCTCCGTTAGCACCAATGAGCGTTACTATTGATTTTTCTGGGACATGAATTGAGAGGCCCCTTATCGCATTTATTGCCCCGTAATTTACTATTAGATTTTCTACTTTTAACATGTTTTCATGCTCCTGTCCCCAGGTATGCTTCTATGACTTTCGGATTTTTCTGGATTTCTTCAGGTTTGCCTTCTGCAATTTTCTTGCCATAATCAAGTACATATATTCTTTCGCAAATGCCCATAACTACGTTCATATCATGCTCTACAAGTAATATAGAAATATTGAATTTATCCTTTACTTTCTGAATCAATTTCATGAGGTCTTTTTTTTCACTGGGATTCATACCTGCAGCAGGTTCATCAAGCAAAAGCAGCTTAGGTTTTGTAGCAAGTGCCCTGACGATCTCGAGTTTTCTCTGGTCGCCATAAGGCAGATTCTTTGCATATTCATCAGCATCCACATGCAAGTCGAACATTTCAAGCATTTCGTTGATATCTGTATCAATTTGTTTTTCTTCAGCATGGTATCCGCCAAGATGAATTACTGAACTGAACAAACGCGATTTACAGCTATTATTGTATGAAATCCTGACATTATCTTTAACCGTCAGGCTTGGGCATAGCCTTATGTTCTGGAAAGTCCTTGCAATGCCTTTGTGTGTTACTTCATATGGCTTATACTTAACAATACTCTCATCGTTAAAGAGCACATCGCCTTCAGTCGGGTCATAAACACCGGTCACAATATTGAAAACAGTAGTTTTGCCTGCGCCGTTTGGACCAATAAGCCCAACAAGTTCATGATTACCAATTTCAGCGTCAAATGAATCAACTGCAGTTAGACCGCCGAATCTGATCGTACAATTATCTAGTTTGAGTAAGCTCAATTATTGTTATTCTATTTTTTTGTCAGGTTCCTGATTTTCTGCGATCTTTTTCTTCTTATGCAGCTTGATGCCAAACAAACCCTGCGGCCTTAGGATCATCATAATTATCAACAATAAGGCATAGATTATCATTCTGTATTGCTGAATATCCCTTAATAGTTCTGGCAAGACAGTTAGTATTATGGCTGCCAATACAACACCGAAAGTACTTCCCATTCCTCCCAGAATAACCATCGCAACGATCTCTACCGAGCGGAGGAAGTTGAAATCTTCAGGGTTGATATACTGCAGGAAATGTGCATACAACCCGCCTGCAACACCGGCAAAAAAAGCACCGATTATAAATGCTGTGACCTTGAACCTTGTAGTATTAATGCCCATTGCCTCGGCAACGATTTCATCGTCTTTCACGGCGATAAATCCGCGTCCGTATGTTGAGCGCATCAAGTTTGTAATTCCGAAAATTATTACAGCTACGATCAAAAATGTCCAGAAGAAATCGGTGAACTTAGGCACTTCGTAGAATATATATTTCATACTGCTTAGCTCAGGAACCATTTCAAGGCTCTTCACTCCGTTATCATAAACATATATACCGCGGAATCCCTGCGATGCGCCGATAAAATCCAGGTTCTGAATTACCACACGAATAATTTCGCTGAATCCTAAAGTTGTTATTGCGAGATAATCACCCTTAAGTCTTAAAGATGGCACTCCTACTATCACACCAACAATTGCAGCTCCTGCGCCGCCGATCAGCAGCACGCCAATAAACCAGATAGCCCTGCCAATTGTACCGTCCCCTAAAACCGCAAGCAGGTTGGGAGCGAAGTACGCGCTCAGCGCAGCCGAAACATATGCGCCTATTGCCATAAATCCCGCATGCCCTAAGGAAAACTGCCCGGTATATCCGTTAATCAGATTCAGGCTTGTTGCCAGAACAATGTTGATTCCGCAATAAATGATTATTTGATAGTAGTATGAGTTTATTGAGCTTGAAAAAAGGTTAACCACAAATATCAAAGCAACCGAAATCAGGAATAGTATCTTGGTATTTTTCACGTAATCCTTAACAAAATGAATTAAATTAACCTTTTTACATCACATTATACACAAAATTAAGCAAATTAAGGTAATTTTCAAAGGTTATTAGGATTAAATACTTCAAAAACTTAAAATTTTGAAACTTATTTTCTTAAAGTATAGTTTTACATCTTAGAAAGGTATTGTATTGTTTTACAAAAAACTGTAAGTTTATTAGTGATAAAAACAGTCAGAAAATGTTTGATTCCCGGCTTAGCATTAATGCTAATCTTATCTAATTTCAGTTATGCAACTAATTTGATGTTTTGCCAAATGAGTGGTGCTGATCAAGTATGCCAATGCGATCGGAATAATGAGAAAGATTACAGTGGTCTCAGCCTGACAAAAGAGAAATCTAAATGCTGCACTGAAGAAACAACTGAGCTTTCTAATACCAACAACCTATTATCATTTAAAACTGAACTACCCCAGGATATAACTTCATTAGGCTCTCTTGCTGACAATTACTCTATTGATGTAAGTCCTAATCATATTGGATTTGTAAAAATAATTTTCGATAAACCCCATTACCCTAATTTAGATATTCCGACTTTGACCTCCTCGCTTCTCATTTAACTTAATCTCAATTCGTTTATTGGCTTTACTGTAGAATAATTTTTATCTGAAATTATTTTATTTATTTTTTTTTAATTGAGATTATGAGATCATGCCTAAATACATATTAGCATTTATAACATTGTTTGCAGCAATTACAGGTAATACATATCCGCAAAACGGATTTGATTCTTATCTGCAAAAAGACTCCGTTTATAGATATTATCCATCATTAAGAGCCCTGGATTCTTTGCTATCTATTCAAACGAACGGGAGCCGGAACGATACGGCGTTCTATAATTCTTATGGAAAAGCCGAGACTGTTACTTTAAGCCAGTTACTTTTCGCCGCTATGAACAACAATCCTGTTTTAAGCTCTATGCAGACAAGTATTGATGTGAATAACTTCCAGGCAGAAGGAAAATCCTACCTTCCAGACCCCATGTTTGAGTTTGAGCTTGATGATATAATGAGTGATTTCAAGAAAGTTGGGATGATAAATTTTTATCTATCGCAAATGTTTCCTTTCCCCGGGAAACTCTCTCTTGAAAAGAAGGCTGTCCTGAATTCAAAATCGATGATGCAGAGCGAAAGACTTTCTATGGCTGTGGATATAATGAATATGGTAAAGATGAACTATTATGATCTGTTTTTGTTCAGCAGGAAGATCCGGATAAACAATGACGATCAGCTTATAATGAAAACATTCATAACGGCAGCAGAATCGCAATATATGGTGGGTAAAGGTATGCAGCAGGAAGTGTTCAAGTCACAGATTGAAATGTCAAGACTCAAAAATGAAGAATTCATTTTAACTCAGCAGCGGAAAAATGTCTATTCTGAACTTACCAAACTGACAAAATTAGTTATTGACGAAAACACAAAGATCAATTTTGCAGATATTGATATAGAGTATCTACTGGACCAGGATAATTTTTCTATTAACAGTTCTAAAACTGAAAAACTGGTAGATTATGCCTTCGATCACAGGGCGGACCTGAAGACTCTTCGGAATAAAATAGTTATGAATCAAACAGATCTTGAAATGGCTAAGATCAACAGGCTTCCGGATTTCAACTTAAAGCTTGGATATAAAATCCTTCCTTTTGAAGAAAGAAACGCATTTGCCGTAATGGTCGGTATAAATCTTCCTTTCGCACCTTGGAGCAGTGGGAAATATGATAATGATATAATGAGAAGTGAAGTAAAAATAAAAAGTACTGCACAGGAGTATGATTCTAAAAGAAATGACATAAGGAATGAAATAACGACAATTGTAAATAATATGAATTCGCTCAAGGAATCAATGAATTTTTACCATGGCGTGCAGATGCCTCAAACTGAAAATACAATGAAATCGGCGCAATATTCATATGAAACGAACATGGGCGGATTCCTTGAACTGCTGGATGCATACAGAATGTACCAGGAAGCGAAACTAATGTACTACGAATCTGTAAACATGTATTTGAAAATGATAGCAGAACTTGAAAAAGCAACAGGTTTAAACCTGAAAAAATAAAAGTATTAAAAGTTAATATGAATAAAACCACAAAAATTCTAATTGCAGTTCTTGCCGTAATTCTGATTATCGGTGGCGGATATTGGGTATTTACAGCTTTTATAAAAAAGGATAGCACGGAATCATCTGAGAAAGAAATTTATACCTGCCCAATGCATCCGCAAATTATACAGGATAGGCCCGGTCAATGTCCAATATGCGGAATGGACCTCGTGAAGAAAAATCAGATTGATAAAGAAGTTGAGTCAACTGACCATTCACTTGGAGAAGTGAATGTGAGTTCCGTTAAACTTTCCCCCTCGCAGCAGGTTTTAGCTAATGTGCAGGTTGAGAAAGTGCGGACAATGCAGTTTCAGGGTGAGAAGACATTCAACGGATATGTAAAGATTAATGAAACAAAGTTTGCCCACATTTCTACTGCGGTATCAGGGAAAATAGTTAACATGTTCGTAAATTTTGAAGGACAGATGGTAAAGAAAGGGCAGAAAGTACTTGAAATATATTCCCCTGAACTGGTTTCTACTCAAAAGGAGTATCTGCTTGCCCTTGATAACTTTAACCAGGTTAAAACGAGCGGTAACACACTTGCAACAGACCAGGCACAAAGTCTTGTAAATGCCGCAAGGGAAAGACTGATATTATGGGAAATGACCCGCGGACAAATTGAGGAACTTGAAAAAAGCCGCGATGTAAAGACGACCACTATCCAATATTCAAAATACACAGGGATTGTTACCAAAAAATATGTTCATGTTGGTCATTGGGCTATGGCCGGGGAGGATATTTATGATGTAGCTGATCTGTCTACAGTGTGGGTAGTTGCAAACGTGTACGAATCTGATATTCAATATATCAAAAGCGGGCAGACTGCACAAATATATTCAACTGCTTATCCTGATGAAGTAATTGGGGCTAAAATAAATTTCATAAATCCAATTTTCAATCCCGAGTCCAGAACTCTCGAGGTTCGTATTGATGTTTCCAATAAGGATATGAAACTGAAGCCAGACATGTATTTAAAAGTTAAGATCAACACATATGCTACACAGTCAGTTGGAGTTCCGAAAAATGCAGTTATCAGAACCGGTGATCATAATTATGTATATATTGAAAAGGAAAAAGGAGTCTATGAACCTATAGAAGTTCAAATAGGATATGAGCAGGACGGCTATTATGCTATTACCTCCGGGCTGAATGATGGTGATCTTGTTGTTACCTCCGGGGGCTTCCTGATAGACAGCGAAACGCAGATACAGAAAGGATTTACATCCGGACATGAAAAACACACCGATAATCCTGTAAAAGAGGATAAAGATGGACTGAAGATCAACCCTGGGCAGGATATTTTAAAGGATCTTAAAGAGAAAAACCAAACAGATGAACATAAACATTAATTCATAATTAAATATCTATAAAAATGAAAATACTAAAATTAACATCCCCGATTATCTTATTCTTCATATTTGTTTTCTCAGTTACGGGCTGCGGGAAAAAGGAAAATGAAGTTAAAGATAATAAACAATCTACAGAAATGAAAAATGATGAAAAAACAGGCGATATGAAAGATGCAGGCAAAATGGTCAATGATGGTAAGTACTTCTGCCCTATGCATCCTGCTCAGCAAACAGATGACCCTGCCGTTAAATGCCCGATCTGTAAGATGAAGCTAAACTCAAAGACCGACTATAACAAAAAAATGAGCGAGGAGCACGAGGC
>JAIOIK010000040.1 GCA_019912545.1 Ignavibacteria bacterium
AAAGCAGAAAATGAAACAAGATAACTGCAAATTTGCTTTGAACTGAAGATAATAATCAGTTAATTTACATAAAATAAGTAAACTAAATGCACCCGGAAAACCCGAAATATTCTGCTGAAACTACTGTCTCGAAAGACTCAACGGGCTCAATACACTCAATTCACTATTTCCGCAAAAGAAACAATATTGGCGACGGGTTTTCTTCTGCCATTTTTTACTTAGCCATATTATTTTTCTTCATCGGTTTTAACTTTTCAGATGTTATGGTTGGCAATTGGTATCAGCAGTTTATGCCTGATCTGAATGGAAGGACAATATCAGACATATTCTTTTTAGATAGTTTAACAGGGTATGCTGTAACGAATAATTTATCTCCAAATGATACAGGCTATATATTAAAAACCAATAATGGGGGAAATAACTGGAATATAAATTTAATTTTAAATAGAAATCTTACTACAGTAAAGTATATCAACAGTAGTACAGGATTTGTTTGTGGCGGTAGTGGTGGAGGGACAGCTTATTTGTATAAGACAACAAATTCAGGTGCAAACTGGAATATTATTTCCACACCCGGTGCAACTTCATGGAGAGGGTTAAGTTTAGTAGATGAAGATACAATATGGTTAGTTGATAATGATAGTTTTGTAGGCGGCGTATTCCGCACAACGAATGGTGGAGCAAGCTGGGAGCCGCAATTTTCGGGTGGCAATCAGAACCCTAATAAAATATACATGTATAATGCAAGGATAGGGTTTATGTCCAATAGTTCAGCAGAGCCGAATATATATAAAACCACAAACGGCGGAGTGAACTGGAATGTAAATGTCAGCGGACAGTATATGAGAGATGTATATTTCATTGATAGCTTAACAGGCTGGTATTCTTACTCAAGCAATGTATATAAGACGATAAATGGAGGAAATAACTGGATAACACAATTTTTGCCAAGAGGTGGAAATATAATAACGACAGGTATAAATAGATTCTCTATTTTAAACAGCGACACTATATTGGGAGTAGGTGGCGAAATAATCGTCGGAGTGCAAACAAGAGGCATAATTTATAGGACAATAAATAGTGGACAAAATTGGACATTTCAGATACCCGATACATCTATTTATGTACCCGGGCCCTATAATTATTTACAATTCGTAAATTCAAAAAATGGCTGGGCATATACTTTAGGGTTCTATGGAGGTATACATACTACAACAGGTGGCGATCCAGTATGGATAACAGATGTTGAACAGATAAGTACAGAAGTACCCACAAATTTTCAATTATTCCAAAATTATCCAAACCCATTTAACCCGGTTACGCATATCGGATTTCGGATTGCCGATTTCGGATTTGTTACATTAGAGATATTCGATTTAACAGGGAAAGAAGTATCAACACTTATTAATAAAGAGCTTCGCCCCGGTGAGTATAGAATTGATTGGAATGCATCAGATTACTCATCGGGTGTATATTTCTACAAATTAACTGTTACAAATGGGAAGGAGGTATTTACTGATACTAAAAAATTAATTTTATTGAAGTAGATCAACATCACGCGTTTTAGGGGGCTAAAATATATGAGGCATTTTGCTTCGAAGTATATTATTAACTAATCCTAAAACATTAAAGATATGAAAAAAATAAATTTCAAACAGCACTTATTTCTTTTATTGATCCTTCTTTTTTCACCCCTCATAATTTATAATTTTTATAAACCCGGTATTGAAAAACAAACCCAGCCGCCTGCGCCTTATGAAAATCATAACATATACGATAAATTTATACTTGGCGCTATGGATGAGGAAACAGGCGCTCATAACCAGGGTTACTCGACAACAGATTCGCTTGAGCTGAATATAAGCCATGCATATACAAGCGCCCAGTGGCTGAACATTAACGGAATTAACAGGTATGTACCAAAAGGCAGAACACCCAGCGACCTTATGCTCAGCAATGTTGATTCTTATAAATTAGAAGTAACAACTTATTTAAAGGATATCTATACCCATAATGGCAGGCGTTCAATTACACAAAGGCCTAAGATACAGTGGCTTTGCTACGGGCAAAGCAGTGTTTATCAGGCTGAACCTATACCTGCGGGGAACGACCTTTGGTTCTATTCATATAATCATAATGATGTTGGCAGGCAAGTGACTGACGGACACAGAACCGTAATATACTGCCGCCCGGCAAATTCAACAAACCAGGGTAACTGGGTGGATAACCCGGGTGATGTTGTAAGAGGGCTGAAAGCAAATACAGAACAGTGCAATCCCAGTGATAATTTTGATGGAGATATGAACTGTGAATGGATTGTGAAGCCATGTATCAGGATACCGGTAGAGTTTGTAATACCTGCAAATTACGAAACTCCTGTTTGCAAAGTAATTGTTTTAAAACAGGATGGGGTTACTCCAAAAGAGAATGCAGAATTCATTATCAAAGCAAAATATTTCAGAGATCCTATAACACTTCAATATGATGGCAGTTATATAGAAGAATTTAATTTTTTTGGTGAGGGGGGAGACCAATCTTTCCGCGGCAATCTAGGTGATAAATGGTGGCTTGAAGCAAGAGGAACTAATCCAACAGATGCAGGGCTTGCCAACAAAACCGATATAAAAGTTGAGTGGCTTGGCAACTGCGATATGTGGCTTGATTACGTGAAAGTCGAAAATGATATAGCTGATGGATTACTTAATGATAATCATCCAGATCATCAACGATATTTAAATTGGATACGAGACGAAGTTGAACAAATTGCATTTGGCGGATTTGGTTCAGGGCATATTTTCAAAACCACAAACTCCGGAAGTTCCTGGCAGGATATTTCCGGAAACCTTCCCGATGTACCGCACCAATCGGTCTGCATTGATCCACTCTTCCCGCAGAATGTTTATGCAGGCAATGATCTTGGTGTTTTTGTTTCAACAACCGGTGGTACTCAGTGGTATGAATTCAAGACCGGAATGCCGTATGCGCTGGTGATTGATCTGAAAGTAGTTGGACCTAATCGCATGCTCCGAGCCGCAACTCACGGTAATGGTGCATACCAAAGAAAACTCGTCGAAAGTCCAATAGGCATAACCCAAACCGGCAATGAAGTACCAAAAGAATTCAAGCTTTATCTGAACTATCCCAATCCGTTTAATCCCACTACTAAAATCAGGTTTTTGATTCCCCTCTCGAGAGGGGTGTCCGCTGAAAGCGGACGGGGTGTGTTAACAAAGCTTCTGGTTTACGATATTTCCGGCCGCCTTGTCAGAGTGCTTGTTAACCAATCAATGAAACCCGGCAGCTATGAAGTTACTTTTAACGGCAGCAGTTTGGCATCGGGAGTTTATTTTTATAAGGTCTTAGCTGGCGACTATGTTGAAACCAGAAAGATGATGCTGATAAAATAACGAAGTCATTTTTGAAGTCCGGCCTTTGATGGATTGATAAAATAGTGAAGCAGTTTGTATTTGCCAATTGACCCGCCTTTACGTGGGTTGATTGGCTTCTTTAGGATCTTTGAAAGAATGATAAGCAATTTCTCTGTAATAATTTTAAATTAATGCTTATATTAGTTTAAAATATAATATGTTATGATACCTGAAATAACAAATAATCCGCCTCAACCCACTGTCTCAAAACAGAGTAAACTTTACAAACTTTTTAAACCCGATAAGCCTTCTACTGAGCGAAGCGAAAGGGTCTCATCTTTCTTTTTCTATCTCACCATATTATTTTTCTTCATCGGTTTTAACTTTTCAGATGTTATGGTTGGCAACTGGTATCAGCAGTGGATGCCGGAATTGAATGGAAGAACTATCTCAGACATATTCTTTTTAGATAGTTTAACAGGGTATGCTGTAACTAATAATTTGACCCCAAATGACACTGGGTATATTTTAAAGACAACTACCAGCGGAGATAATTGGTATGTAAACATTATATTAAACAGAAATCTTACTACAGTAAAGTTTATCAACAGCAATACAGGATTTGTTTGTGGTGGCAGTGGTGGAGGGACAGCTTATTTGTATAAGACAACAAATTCAGGTGCAAACTGGAATATTATTTCCACACCCGGTGCAACTTCATGGAGAGGGTTAAGTTTAGTAGATGAAGATACAATATGGTTAGTTGATGATGATAGTTTTGTAGGCGGCGTATTCCGCACAACCAATGGCGGAGCAAACTGGGATCAGCAATTGAATATTGGCAGTTCAAACCCAAATCATATATACATGTTTAACGGAAGACTGGGTTTTATTGCTGAAGATAATGTTTATTTGCGGAGAACAACCAACAGCGGTTTAAACTGGACGGTAGTAAACGGAGCAGGGGGGTTTCAGGATATGTATTTTATTGATAGCTTAACCGGCTGGAAAACATCATTTCAGAAAACCACTGACGGAGGATTAAACTGGGTAAATCAGGTTTTGCCGCAGGGCGGCATAATTCAATTTAATAACATTACAAACTTTTCGAATATTAATAAAGACACTATTTGGGCAAATGGAGGTTTTGTTATTTTCCCAAACAATCAGGTTCGCAGTATTTTAAACAGAACGACTAACGGTGGAGATACCTGGAAGTTTCAAATACCGGACACCTCTATTATAAATAATATAGTTTATTACTACGTTAACTTTGATGATAAGAGAAATGGATGGGCTACGGATAACAATCCATTAAGAGGAGAAATTCACACTACTAATGGCGGCGACACAACCTTTTTAACAGGATTGCAGCAGTTGAGTAATGAAATACCCAAGAACTTTAAGCTATTTCAAAACTATCCCAATCCATTTAATCCAAATACTAAAATCGGATTTCAGATCCCGGATTTCGGTTCAGTAACCTTGAAAGTATTTGATATTACCGGCAAAGAACTGGCAGTACTTGTGGATAAGGAATTAAGAACCGGTACATATGAAGTTGACTGGAATGCTGCAGACTTTTCATCGGGAGTTTACTTTTATAAACTGACTGTTACAACAGGGAAGGAGGTGTTTAGAGAAACAAAAAGAATGGTTCTAATTAAATAGTGAAATAGTGAGATAATGAAATAGTTTATTTGTTCTTATCACTGTTTTCACAAAACAAGTTTTTACCATTTTTTATTTTACATACAATTTATCACAAGCGCGCACTTAGGGGGTTTCAATACAATAAACTGAAATTTATAACCTAAACAACTAAGTTAATGGAACTAAATACCTTAACATCAAAAGAGACCAGAAGCAAATCAATAAACAAGCAGATTTGGCTTTTCATAATTTTGCTTTTATCACCTGTATTAATATACAATTTCTACAAGCCCGCTTTAACAGAGGAAACCCAGCCTCCTTCAACTCCAGCACCCTATGAAAATCATAACATATACGATAAATTTATACTTGGCGCTATGGATGAGGAAACAGGCGCTCATAACCAGGGTTACTCAACAACAGATTCGCTTGAGCTGAATATAAGCCATGCATACACAAGTGCACAGTGGCTGAACATTAACGGAATTAACAGGTATGTACCAAAAGGCAGAACACCCAGCGACCTTATGCTCAGCAATGTTGATTCTTATAAATTAGAAGTAACAAATTATTTAAAGAACATCTATACCCATAATGGCAGGCGTTCAATTACACAAAGGCCTAAGATACAGTGGCTTTGCTATGGGCAAAGCAGTGTTTACCAGGCTGAACCCATACCTGCCGGAAATGACCTGTGGTTCTATTCATATAATCATAATGACGTTGGGGATACAGTTCGCGACGGACACAGAACCGTAATATACTGCCGCCCGGCAAATTCAACAAACCAGGGTAACTGGGTGGATAACCCGGGTGATGTTGTAAGAGGGCTAAAAGCAAATACAGAACAGTGCAATCCCAGTGATAATTTTGATGGAGATATGAACTGCGAATGGATTATAAAGCCATGTATAAGAATTGATTCAGCTTTTGCAAATAATCCCGCTAACTGGAACAAAACTGTCTGTAAAATTATAGTTAACAATCATGATGAAAATTTGATTAAAAGTACGGAGATAAAAGTAATAAATTTCAAAAAGGACCAATTCACTCGTTATGATGGTCAGTATCTCGAAGAATTTTTCTTTGGAGCAAATGATTCTGATTTGACATTCCGCGGCAATCTTGGCGATAAATGGTGGCTTGAAGCAAGAGGAACAAATCCAACAGATGCAGGGCTTGCCAACAAAACCGATATAAAAGTTGAATGGCTTGGCAACTGCGATATGTGGCTTGATTACGTGAAAGTCGAAAATGATATAGCAAATAAATTATTGAGAGTGAATGATAATTATGATAACTGGATACAGGACGAAGTTGAAAAAATTGCGTTTGCAGAAGACCCCGGTTCTGTGCCTTTGCTTTTAAAGTTTTACATAGAGCTCACCGAGTTTAATAACCTGCCCTGTATGGCTTATGTAAACAGTAAGTTAAAAGAATATTCTGAGTCATATTCAGGCGGTAACTACTCGGTTGACCTGATGGCAGATTTTACATATACCAATCTTGCTCATATTGCATTACACCAGCAGTTTACAATACTGGATGCAGACTGGATCTACAGGAATTATGTAAATAAGGTTGGGTTTACCCAGTTCTTTGCCGAGAGCTACGAGCTTAATTCTAAATTCGGTATTGGCGGCAATTACTCAACATGGTGTAAAATACCAGAGACGCTGCCACCCTCATCAAATCAATACGAGCTTGCAATGCGGCGCCCGGTCACGGAGTATGAAGACTGGATGCAGTATCAATTCAACCGCTCACCTTATTTTTTTGAAGTAAATAATTATTGGGACAATGATTGCCAGGATAATGGCTGTGGAATTGTTTGCCAGGATGCAGGTATGTTCAAGTGGATAATGAAAATTGGAAATGAGATTTCCAGAGATCATAATATTCCTTTTATTTTTATGCCGCAGGGACAGTTATGGTATTTACCGGTAGAAGTTCGCAGAGAGCCTACAAATGAAGAGCTAAATATGATGGCAAACGTAGCTGTATCTTACGGTGCAAGAGGACTGCAGTGGTTCTGGTTCAGGTCAACAGATGGCGCCGCTCCCTGTCCACCGGAATTTTCACCATACAGCAAAGGTATGGTAGAATCAAACGGGTATCTACGTACAACAAATGTTTACGGGCAATCATATCCCAAGTGGAAGGTTTTCAGAGACATTTCGCTCAGGATGAAGTCATGGGAAAGTAACCTGTTGAGTTTTGTTAACTCCGGGAATTATTCATACATTTATGATATTGAAACTGAACGCAATGCATTACAAGGCAGTTCATACATGAATTTTATTTATACATATGAACCCGGTGAAGGACCGAATCCATGCGGAGATTACCCTGCGGGATTAAATCCGCCTTCTGGATATAAATTGGAGTGTGCCGATAGCCGGTATGTTCAGGCGGCAATTTTTGAAAGGCCTGCCAATGAATTTAATAATTATTTTATGCTTGTTAACAGGAGATGCTCGCCTTATTATCCTGTAGGTGACCCTTTATATCCAGACGGTGAAAATGGCGGCGCAAGGCTGATGGCTATACAGTTCAATCCCGCCGCAGGTGAATTGGACGGCTATAATAACTGGGCAATAACAGAGATCGGTAATCTTTCCGCGCGGCGTATTATTTTCAGGAAAGATCAGCCCTTAGTTGATATGGGTGAATTTATGCCCGGAGAAGGCAGGTTATATAAAATGGCGCCGCTTCCAATTGAAGGGGGAATAATGGTAGGTGACGAAGTTATGGGCGGAGTGAATATTACATGCGAAGATACAATATTCAATGATGGCCACAACATAACCATTGGCGGCAATACAAGTATTTTGTTTAATGATACATCTAAAATGGTAATTAATGGAGGTTCGATCACTATCGGTGACCTTGAAACATCAAATACGATAACGCTAGGTTCTGTAACTGGTAATGCATGGCACGGCTTAGAACTTAACAACTGCGAAGTGCGCATTTATAATACAACATTTACGGGACTGGCAAACGATACAACATACGCAATCAACGCAATCGATTGCCCTGTGCTTGATGTAAGGAACTGCACATTCAACATAAATTCAAATCTCAAAGGCGGCATAAAAGCGGTCTATTATGAAGAATCTGAAATTGATAATATTTACATAGGCGGTAATACATTCAATTTCGCAGGCTCAACCCTTGAAGCAGTGAATGTTTCAGGCTATGCCGGAATGACCACTCCACTGATAGTTGAAAACAATACCATCATTGAAGGTAATATTGCAATATTATTAAGCGGCATAACAGGCGGCGCAGTAAAGAGCAACGCATTGTATGAAAATAATATTGCTATCAGCTTATTAACATCTTCTGTTGATGTATCAGGCAATACGATATACTCAGAAATTGATAATGCAATTGGTATCTTCACAGCGGACGGAGTAGCAAAGCTGAATCCTTCCGGTGAACTGAATTTCGGCGGCCAGAATAACATCACAAACACGGGAACCGGTACAAATAACATAAAGCTCGAAAACGGTTATTTCCTTATGGATGGCGGTGAAAATATCTTCAACATAAGTGATGACCAGACTTCTTATCATCTTTATGGTTACTTCCCGCTTTCGGATGAGATTAGCACAGATGCCTCAAATAATTGCTTTAAACTTAGCGGCTCACAGGTTGATCCACCTGTACAGTATGTGACATGGGGTGAGCAGGGTGAACAGGTGGATTTTAATTTTTCGCCATATCTCAGCACCTGCGAACAAACTGAACAAAACAACTTCATAGTCTTAGACATAGGCAACAGCATTTACGATACTATTGGTACAACCGGCGGCGAGGGCGGAAGCCATAGCTCTAGGTATGTGATATAATCACCAAAGCAGTTGAATGATTCGCTCAGCATACTTATCCGTAAACGCGATTACACAAACGCAAAAGCAAAATGCATCGAAATGCTGAATACTTATCCTGATAGTATTTTAACTTTAGGTGCAATATCGAAGCTGTTCTTATCCGTAACCAGCAGTGATACATCACAGGCAGGAATGCAGGAACTTAAGAACCACTATGAAGGTCTCATTCTTGCAAACGGTAATAATGCAGAGCTTGTAAAGCGCGCGAACTATTATATACAGAAGTGCAAAGTACATTTGCATGATTACACATCAGCATTAAGCGGATTCCAGCAGATTATCAATCAGAATCCATATAACTTCGAGGGTCTTCAGGCAAGATGGGATTACATGGCAACGAGCCTGCTTATGCAGGGGCAGGGAGGAGGAGAGCTGGGCATTTCGGATGGCGGATTGGGGATTTCGGATTTTGGCAATGATGTAGGTCAAAGGCATGCCTTTGACTATTATGATATTGAGGGAAATGATGATAGATCTCCGTACACCAAAGAACAAAGGCAGAATATCCGTAAATCAATAAATACTGCATTTGAGATAACTAAATCAATTGATGAGCAGTGGGTCAAAAAGCTTGAAGATAATTCAGGAAGCGGTGATATTAAGTCACAGAAGCAGTTAAACCAAAAGCGCGCGCTTCAGCAGGTTATCAGGACTGAAAAGCCGAAGAATATAGTTGAACACATGAAGATAGTTCAGCAGGATATACATAAAGTCCTGGGCAATGAAGTGAAAAGCAAAAGCGGAAAGGAAAGTAATATTCCGCTTGTTTTCAGCTTATCGCAGAATTATCCGAATCCGTTCAATCCTGTAACCACGATAAAGTACGCATTGCCAAATGATGTAAAAGTAATTGTGAAAATATACGATATACTCGGCAGGGAAGTCAAAACGCTTGTGAATGACTTCCAAAAAGCAGGATATTATGATGCTAAGTTCGATGGCTCTAATTATGCTTCCGGTGTGTATTTTTACAGGATCGAAGCGGGAGAGTTTGTGCAGAGTAAGAAGATGGTCTTAGTTAAGTAAAAAGAATAGAAGTAAATGAATTTCAAAAACAAAAAGGGGCTAACGCCCCTTTTTTTATTCCCGACTTCACAAGTATAACCTTTTTGCCTTTTTACTTTTCCCTTTTTAATGCCTTACTTAAACACAAAGAAAAAAGTCATACGTGCCGCAAGATCTGTTTTGCGGTCTGTAGTAGTATTAGTCTTTTTAGAATATGAATTCATCCATACATTCGGAATGAAGTGAATATTTTCTATCGGCATGTAATCTAATCCAACTGTTATAAAGTTTTCCTTGTAGCCGGTTGAGTCGTTCTTGGAATCCGGGTTATACATATCATACCTTGCAAAAACATTAAGAATGGGTTTATTTTCTCTTCCCAGCAAATTGCCCCAGATAAATCCGCTAATTCCAAACGGAGCTGCATCAATTCCCGTTCCGCCGGCATTTTTCTGCGTCTGCTGAAACACTTCTACGCCTGCATTAAATTTTTCGTAGGTGTATCCAACAAATCCTTTTAATGTTGTTTTATTCTTCTCGCCGTCATTAGGCTCGTAGTCGCCATATATTTCCATCTGCAATCCTTTAACAGGTTTTGCAAATAATGTTCCGTAATATTTTTTGTATTTGTTAATTTCTGGTTTTTGTCCGTTGCCGTTACCTATCATAAACGCAAAGCCGTAATTGCCGGCCTTATCAAACTTTCCGCGTGCGGAAACGCCTAAATCGCTACCAAGTACGAATCCTCTCATATCGATCAAATTTTTTTCAATTGCCCTGTAATTCCATGCTTTTTCACTCAGCGCCCATGAAATAGTTGGAGTTGGTACAAGCCCGATGGCAAAACTGACTTTCTCAAATGCTTTCCACTCTACAAAAGCTGTTTTTATGAACAGTCCAAGCCTTGTGCTTGTTAAAATTTTGTCATTGCCTTCAAGCAGTATCTGCGAGCTGAATTTATCATTAAAAACATAATCATAACCCAGGTAAGCTCTGCGAATTTCGAATCCCTGGAAAGATTTGCTATAAGGGGAATACTGCGATGAACTCCCTGTAGAATCACCCGAAACCTTAAAGAAATAATCGCCGAAAACATATCCCCACACTTTACCGCCCTTATCCTGTGAATACAGGGAATCTGTACTTAAACATGTAATACCAAGTATCAATAAAACCGGTAACAATATTCTTTTCATATTATGGTTTTCAATTAAATTAATAAGTTATTGTTAAATTCTTAATTACTTACTGATGTTACGCATTCCCACGAAAGTGGGAATCTATTTTTAAAAATCCTCAAAGATGCAAACGAATTACGTCCAAAGAATTATTTGTAAGTCGTTAAAGATTAATAATTTAGATTTTACCACTACTTGTATTGAATTTTTGAAAGCACGATCAATTAATTGGATTCCCGCATTCGCGGGAATTCTGAGTAAGGTCAGTTATTTATGTAAACTTATCGTTAAGAAATTAAATTCATGTAAACATCGTGTTAAGATTCGGTTAAGAAAAAACCCCCAAATTATCCATTTATTGGATAATACGGGGGCAATATTTCATTAGAGCAAATTCCTTAATATTAACAAAACATTACTCACTAAACCCTAACATCATTTATTAAGATTATATGAAGATGTAATTTCTACCGAGGTGTGCAGCATTGCATGAACGCGGCAGTATTTCTCCTCCGATAGTTTTATGGCCCGTTCAATAGTTGCAGCTTCCAGTTCACTGCCGGTGAAGTTATAAGTTAAATGGATCTTAGTATAAACCCTGGGATGTTCAGAGGCTTCTTCTGCGGAAACATCTATCCAGAATTTTTCGATCTTTTTTCTGGATTTCCCAATTATCAGCGCGCAATCCATCATTGTGCATCCGGCAAGCGCCTGAAGGAGCAATTGCGCAGGTGATGCCGCTGCTGCATTTTCACCGGAATCCATCAAAACGGTTTGATTATTCTCTGTTGTTCCCTTTAATTTGTATCCTTCAATCCAATCAACCCTGGCTGTTTTTGTCATTTTGTATTCTTTCTAAATATATTTCTTATCTCTTGCATGTTTTTCAAGTTCTTCGCGGAACTTTGGATGCGAAATGCCGATAAGCGCATGAACTCTTTCTCTTACATTCATACCATGCAGATCAACAGCTCCGTATTCCGTTACTATCCACCTAACATCTCCGCGTGAAGTTGTGACGCCTGCCCCTTCATCAAGATGGGGCACGATCCTTGAAAGTGTGCCTTTCTTTGCAGTAGATTGCAGTGCAATAATAGGCTTGCCGCCTTTTGATCGGGAAGCGCCCCTGATGAAATCAACCTGGCCGCCAAATCCGCTGTAAAAATTATATCCAATAGAATCAGAGCAAACCTGGCCGGTTAGATCAACCTGCAGACATGAGTTTATTGCAACCATCTTATCATTCCTTGCAATTACGAACGGGTCATTTACAAAATCCGTAGTTCTCATTTCAACAAACGGATTTTCGTGAATGTATTCAAACAATTTATGCGAGCCAAGTACAAAAGAAGTTACCATCTTGCCGCGAAGAAGGGTCTTCTTATCGCAGTTAATAACGCCTTTTTCAATAAGCGGAATTACACCGTCAGAAAACATCTCCGTGTGGATACCAAGATCTTTTCTATCAGCCAAGAGCCCCAGTACTGCATCCGGAATTGCGCCGATACCCATTTGAAGCGTAGAGCCGTCTTCGATAAGATCTGCAATATTCTGCCCGATCTTCTGAAAAATTTTCAGTTCATCAGGTTCCTTTTTTGCATGCATACCCGGAAGTTCCTGCAGATCCTGTTCATATTCAAATGCATAGTCAATATCATTTATATTGATAAAACTATCTCCGTGAACGCGCGGCATTTTTGGATTCACCTGGGCTATAACGTATTTTGCCACATGAACGGCAGCCTTAGTACAGTCAACGGCAACTCCCATGCTGCAGAAACCATGCATATCCGGGGGTGATACCTGGATGAGTACGACATCAACCATATGTTTTGTATCGTGATTTATAAGATGGGGAATTTCTGAAAGGAAAATAGGCATGAAATCTGCCTTTCCGGTATTAACTGCTTTACGCGTATTTGCACCAAGGAAAAATCCGTTATGCCTGAAATGTCCTTCCATCTCCGGCTTCATGTATGGTGCCTCTCCGAATACCATTAGGTGGCATATCTCTACATCATTAAGCTCATGCCCTCTTGCAGTCATTGCTTCAACGAGTCTCTGCGGGTAAGCACAGCCGGACTGAATATAAATTCTATCATTTGATTTTATTACTTTTACAGCCTGTTCAGGTGTAACATATTTATATAAATACTTCTGCCTGATACTGTTTGTACTATCTTTTGTTAACACAGTTAATTCTCCTGTTACTTTTGGTTAATTGTAATACTTATCTTATTACTCCGATTAAAAAATTCTTATCTATATTATTTGATTATTTGTTTCTATTTCTTTTCTCTTTCGTCAAAGAAGTCACCCAGCTTAAACCTTGCATTTATGAATGCAGTTATCACTCCAAATTTTCCTGCTTCAGTTTTGGAGAGCCTTATCGAAGGGCCGAACGCGAATGAACTGAGCGCAAATCCCTCGCCGATATTTGATACCATAACCTCAACAAGCAGCTGGAAATTCCTGATCTTCTTTAGTGTAGCATTTACCCTGAAATCAAACACAGCCCCGGCAAGGCGGCTTTCGCGTGTTTGAAGCCCAATATGCGCTTCATTTGCATAATATGCAACATATACCTGTGAGCGGGTAGAACCAAACATCCTGAACGGATAGCGGAACTCAGCATTAAGATAAGTGCCTTTCAATACATTGTTAGGCATTGGCATTGTGCTATCGCCGTTTTCGAAGAATGTGTACATCGGCCCGCTTGTGTTATTCATATTTCCCGCAAGCTTTACATCGCTGAGTACACCTACTTCCAGAAAATTTCCAAGCGGTATTACGTAACTTAATTCAATTGCCCTAACAGGTGAATATATATTATTATACTGCTTCCACGGATAGTTATCTCCCGCAGCCTGATCTATTGCATGTGTATTCAGGTTATCAATACTTGTGTTATAACTTACATTCACTCCAATAATATTCATTCCAATACTCACAAGATCACTTTCAAACGGCGCGCTGTATTTAGTACCTAAGCCGAATGTAAAACCTATCGAACGCTTTAGCGGAATTCCAAGCCTTTCGCCGCCAAAGAGCTGGAAATACGGATTTATGTACGCTGTTGTGCTTCTGATAGTACGCTCCCTCTTAGGTGGAGCAACAAACTCTTTAATCTTGATCTGTCTTATAACATCTAAGAATACACTGGCATAATCGAGCCTTTTGGCATTCATATTTTCTTTATTCGTACCGGTCCAGCTGATCAGGCCGTCCTGAATGCGTTTTGTAAGCTGGCTCCATGCGTATCTTTGCGCGCCCGGATCGCTTTCATCACCCAGTACTACATACTGGTTTTGTGCATTCCCGTCCATTAAGTTGATGACTAGAGTATAACTTTCAAGTTTTGGGTCAATCCCCATGTCATCCTGAAGCATAATAAATATGCTGTCATCTTCTGAGCGGGCAAGGATCTTAAAATACTTCCAGGAGCGTGGATTGCTTTGATCCTCTTCCTGCTGTGCGTAAACACTTACAAATTCAAAACAACTAACAAAAATTGCAAGAGCTACTAATTTTATCAGGGTTTTCATCTTATTATTTATTGTAATTAATTTAAAAAACTTTCAAATAAATTACACTACAAAATTAGTCTTAATTGTCATATTATACTATGATTTGACTCATTTACATTGATGACCTGCATCATTTGGATTCATCAGGTTAAATATTGTAAAAGAGCGCATGCATTAAGACTGCTTGAAGCATAATTCATCTACTAAAATACAACGTTAAAACGTGAGCAGTAAGTGTTAATTAAGTGAAACATGTGTAATACAATCAATTACATTAAAGCTACTGATAAAACAGTAAGTTGGAGACGCCTCATCCAGTGATTAACAATAAGCAAATTAAGTAAAAATAATGTTCGCGCCGGCAGAGGTTTCGTAGAACTCGCCAACGGTAATTACATCATCAACTTCTTCACAAAAATCCTCTTTTTTTAGATGAAACATGTCAACAGAAGCTTTACAGGCATAGATATTGCAGCCGGCATCGTGGATCATCTGGATAAACTCGCGAACCGGAGGAATATCGATCTTCTCCATTTCTTTTCCCATCATATGCGTTGCAAGCGCGCTCATTCCCGGCAGCGAACCAAGCAAAGTAGGCATGTGCATTGCAGGATTACCAACAGTTGCAACCTTAAGATGATCCATCTTCTTGTTTATGATAGCCTCCATGCCGAAAAATGTAAAAAACAGATTTGCTTCGATCCCTTCCATCCTGGCTCCATTAGCCATTATCAAACCGGGATAAACGCCTTCAAGTGATCCTTTTGAAACTATAATTGATACTTTCTTAATAGGCTCGTATGTATTTTCTTCTGACATTTTTGTTATTGTTAAATTATTCCTGCTTCTGATAGTTCATTGCTAATTGTTCGTTGCTCATTGTTCATTGCTGATTGTTCATTGCTGATTGTTCATTGCTGATTTTTCATTGCTCATTGTTCATTGCTGATTGTTCATTGCTCATTGACTAAATACACCCTTTCGGCTTTGGAAGCCCCGCGATCCTTGCAGCCTTTTTGGCAGGGCCTTTAGGAAACAATGCGTAAAGCAACTTAGTATCTACTCCGCTCTGCATTGTCAGTTTTCTGATTGAAGGAGCGTCTCCTGTATCGGAATAAACCTTACGCATGAAGTTTATCACTTTCCAGTGATCTTCTGTCAATACTTCAATACCTTCTTCTTTTGCAATCTCTCCGGCAATCTCTTCATCCCAGTCCTGTAGATTTACAAGATTCCCGTCTGCATCGATCTGCAGAGATTTCCCGAGTATTTCCTTAACTCCTGCTGCAATAGACATTATAAATCATCCTTTCAAAAAAATTAATTTGTAGCTGGTTTTAAAATTGTATCAATGTCTTTCCCCATTAAAGACATCTCAGAACCGACAGGAAGCTCCCTGCCTCTTATAAGAAAATTCCAGTAAACCCATCTGAACATAAGCTTGCCAATGTGATTCATCCGGGTTTCTTTCAGAAGCGAGAACGGGCCAACAATTGGCAGAGGGAAGGAACCTGTGACCGGTTCTAATTCATAGTTAAAATCTATAAGGAATGCTTTGCCATGGCCTGATTCGATGAAACAGTTTGCATGCCCGTCATACTTGGCTTCAAGCGGTTCTTTGTTAATATAATGCATAATATTCTCCGCAAGTATTTCTGATTCAAAATGGGCAACCGAACCAGCTTTGCTGGCCGGAATATTTGCTGCATCGCCTATGACAAAAATGTTTTCATTATTTGCCGAGCGAAGTGTGAATTTATCCGTTGGTACGAAATTTAGTTCATCACCAAGTCCGCTTTTTCCAACATAATCCGCACCTTTGTTTGTTGGAATAGTCACCAGCAGATCGAAATCAATTTCTCTCTCATCCCATGAAACGATCTTCTTATTTTCGTTATCAATGCGCCCTGTGTTGAAATCAGGCACAAGCTCTATCCCTTTATCTTCAAGAAAGTGGCCAAGAACTTCTGAGCAATTGTGTTTTGTAAATGCTTCTGATAGAGGCGTAACATATTTTATCGAAACCTTTTCACGGATTCCTTTATCCTCAAAAAATGCATCGGCTAAGAATGCAAACTCAAGCGGCGCAACCGGGCACTTGATCGGCATTTCCGTAATGCTAATTATAAGTTTGCCGCCCTCCCATTTGCTGAATTTTTCTGCAAGCGCTTTTGCTCCCTCGAAAGTATAAAAATCAAAAATATCTTTCTGCCACAATTCACCTTTTAGTCCTTCGGTTTCTTCCGGGGCAATCCTGGATCCTGTTGCAATTATCAGTACATCGTAATCAAGTATTTCGCCACTTTCAAGCTGAACCTTATTGTACTCCGGAAGTACTTTCCATATTTCCGAATATATTACCGCGGCATCACCAGGGAAAAAATCGCTCTTCGGTTTTATTACATCTGACTCCTTATATATTCCAAACGGTAAAAAAAGAAATCCGGGCTGATAATAATGTGTTTTATCGCAATCAACTATAGTAATTCTCCAATGATCCATGTCAAGCAGTTTATGCATCCTGTTTAGCATCATCGTTCCGCCTGTGCCCGCTCCCAGAATCACCAGATTTCTCATTTTCACAATAATTAATATTTAACAACTACACAAAATTAACCTGCTCGTTCCAGTTGCCAAATGACATTAGTCAATTATAAAAATGATTGTGGTCATATTTTAAACAATTGATTTATCAAAATTACATAAGAAAGGCCATGCTAAACAGCATGGCCGAAAATATCATTTGTCATATTTTAGGTATCGTAATTCTCTCTATTGGCTTTTCCTTTCTAACGTGAGAAAAGCAAATGATCTACTGCATGATTCAGATTATTCATCTACCGCAATGACGATCCTTGTTTTCGCTTCAGCTCTTTTTTCGTAATCCGGTATAAAGTTCTTTTTCAATATAATTTACTGTTTAACTGAACGATTATTGATACCGGAAACATGTATGTTTTTAACTGCGCTTCTATCCCGGAGATCAAACTCCCACGGCATTCACGGTAAAACAAACAACCTGGTGAAAACAAGCTTTGATTCAAAAACACTGAATACTACACAAAGTTAATATTCTATATAAGGGGTATCCTATGACCGCTATCAAAGGATTAGATGATTTTTATCTTTCACAGATGCGGCTGAAAAGTTAATCTCCGTTAAACAGGCGTCTTGCGAGAAACTCAGGCAGACCCTCTGTAATTATTTTTTCAGATGCGCTCTTAATATCATATTCAACCCTGATGAGCTTATACTCAAACTCACCCGTATCAAAAAAACCAAATGCCAGCCTTGGGTCCGTATCCCTTGGCTGCCCCACGCTTCCAACATTTATTATATACCTGTGTCCGGGATTAAGCTTTCCTTCTGAGATCAATTTCAATCCGCCCGGTGAGCTTTCAAAAATAAGCGGCTGGTGTGAGTGCCCAATGAAACATACCTTTTCATCAAATGCCGCAAAGTTCTCAGATGCAGCCTCTTCACTACGCACATATTTATATGCACGCGGCGTGAACGGTGAGGCATGAACAAACAGTATATCGCTTTCTGAATGTGTATGTTCAAGTGTCTTAAAATACTCTATCCACTCGGGATCAATCACATCCCTTGTGTGAATAGATGATATCCGCGCGTTTTCAGAAAATCCGTTTGAAAGGGGGTGATTGAATTGCGCTTCATCGTGATTGCCGAGTATTACAACATCACACCGCTCTTTGATAAGCTTAACAACCTCATTTGGTTCAGCGCAGTAATCAACAAGGTCACCCAGGCAGATTAATCTATCAACTTTCAGTCTGTCGATTTCCTTCAGGCATACATCCAAAGCTTCGGTGTTAGCGTGTATATCGGATATTATAGCGTATTTCAATTTTTGCTGGATAAGCTCAAATAATAAAGAAGTGTGTAGCCACGGTGGCACAGACATTCTTGTCTGTGATTATTAAACATAAATGCAGTTTTCGACAGACAGGAATGTCTGTCCCACTGGTTTTAAAACAGACCTTAATGGTCGTGGCAATTCATTTTAATACAATTTCTCGTTATTTGATATTTACTATTTCCTATTTACCTAAGGCTTTCCTCAAGCGCCGTAGATACATCCGTCTTCTCATCCCTGTACTTAATGATTATCGGGGTATAGATAGAAAGATTATTCCTTATACCAAATTCATTCTTAAGTGATCTTGATCCTGCCACAACAACTGCGCCTTCGGGTATTATAAGCGGCGCATCATTTGTCTTTTTGTAGATGAGTCCCTTTACTGTATCATATACGGGAGTTGATCCGGTAATAACACATCCCGCCCCTATGACTGCCCTGCGCTCAACAATTGTTCCTTCATAAATTCCGCAGTTGCCGCCTATCATTACTTCGTCTTCAATAATTACCGGCAATGAGTTTATCGGCTCAAGCACTCCGCCTATTTGCGCCGCTGCAGAAAGATGAATCTTTTTCCCAAGCTGCGCGCATGAACCAACAAGTGCATGTGAATCAATAAGCGTATTATCATCTACATAAGCGCCGATGTTTACATACATAGGCGGCATGCAAATTACTCCCTTGCCGATATATGCCCCTGAGCGTATCGTTGAACCGCCCGGCACAATTCTTACTCCGTCTTTTATCTTAACCGGCTTTAAAGGCAGTGTATTTTTATCATAATATCGGAAGCTGTTATCAATAGACATCTCTTTAAGCTTTCCCAGCCTGAATCCAAGCAATATTCCCATCTTAACCCACCGGTTTGCCTGCCATCCTGCGGAAGTTTTTTCAGCAGAGCGGACTTTTCCCTTATTAAGCAGTTTCACCATCTCTTTGAATGCCGCAAGAGCTTTTTTCTTTTCCGCAGGGGTTAAACTTGCTGAGTTGTAATATTTTTCTATATCTTTATCTAAGCTCATTTCTTCTCTCCAAAGCAATAATAAATTGTTAATATCTAAGCAAATTACTCCATTTTTATCGTTAATTCAATTGAAACAAAATGTTACAATTTTCTGTTAAAATTACGTTGATTGTTAAGTAACTTAGCAGTAATTTTATGCAGATAATCTTCAAAAAGGAGCTGAAAAAATGTCAGAAAAAATATCAAGGCGGGATTTCATAAAAAGATCGGCAATAGGTGTTGTTGTGGGCGGAACGGTGCTTTCATCGCTGAACCTGGAAGCTTATGCAAAAGCCCCGGCAAAAAAAGGCATTGCAAAGAAAACAGGTGATGACCTTGTTGTGAAGCTATCCGAAAACGCAGAGTTAACCAAAACAGGCGGTACGGTCAAAGTTAACGATGAATTAATGCTTGTCCGCACCTCAGAAACCGAGTTCCTGGCAGTAAGAACGGTTTGCACTCACAAAGGCTGTGATGTTGAACTGCAGGGCGATAAATTCGTATGCCCTTGTCATGGCTCTGAATACACCATAACCGGCAAAGTAACCGAAGGCCCTTCTACAACTGATCTTAAAACATTCGAAACGGTTTTTGATTCAGATAAGGGCATTGTAACCATAAAGAATGCAGGAGTAATAGAAAAAAATTAAACAGGATCAGTTGACTGCAAAAGTCCTTAAGACTTTTGTAGTCTAATTAAAATAAAATGACAAAACTACTTTCAAAAGCTTTTGAAAAAGCATCTGAGTTATCCGATGACTCGCAGGACTTGCTTGCCAAAAGGCTGCTAGAAGAAATTGAAGACGAG
Source organism: Ignavibacteria bacterium (assembly GCA_019912545.1). GTDB lineage: Bacteria > Bacteroidota > Ignavibacteria > Tepidaquicellales > OLB5 > OLB5. The sequence continues at coordinate 20,322 of JAIOIK010000040.1, forward strand.
CTGAAGTGGAACAGATCTTTTGATGATTCCAAAGCTGTGCTCAATTCACTTGCCGCTAAAGCTATTGAACAAAGTAAAGAACATAAAACCCGCAAAATTGGTTTTGATCAGCCCTCACACCAACAACAATAAATAAATCAAGAAACAGTAAAACTATAGAGACAAAAGTCTAAAAGACTTCTGTCTCTATATAAACCTCTACTTATTTCAGCAATACCATTTTCTTAACATCCTTGTAAA
>JAIOIK010000041.1 GCA_019912545.1 Ignavibacteria bacterium
TGTAATACAAGGCGAAGAATATACACTAATTCTTTGAAAAAATTGGGTTTATCAATATTCAAAATATCTTCTTTAAGGTTGTTTTCTGATTCATAATTTATACTGTAATTCCTGAATAAATCTTTAAGCCTTTCTGTTGCATTGATTTCTTTACATACCCTTTTTTTCGGGTCATAAGTATATCGGATGTCACCTGCTGTACAAACAGACCAAACAGATTTTTTTAAATGATCTTTCTTTTCTCTGAACCTGTTGTAATCAATTTTGAATGCAAAATAGTCATTTACCGAATTGTAAACAATTTCCTCGAATTTGTTTAAAAAATCCCTTATCTGAGTAATATTTTCATATTTAGGGTAAAGTATGTTAACGAAACCGGTTGCAAAATCAATTTTAGATGTGTTTGCAGCAGGGACATAAAAAATAAAACCGGATTGTTTACCCATATCTCTGAAACTTGTAAAAGGCGCACATAACTGGTAACCGTTTAACAGACCACCATGGTTTGTTTTTTCATAATCCTTCAGTACCAAATAATTAAGCTTATCAATAAGCATTTTTTCAAGTTTTTGATAGACTTGTTTTTCTACTTTCATACGTCCGCGTTTAAAGCCAAAATTCAAATCTTCAAGTACGATAACTGCATTATGCCGGAGCATCAATTTTACTAATTTATGCACTACCTGTGAAATATAACCTTCTTTCAGTTCCTTTATTCTGCCAATTGTTTGCCACGATTTTCTTGCTTTGTCTCTTTCTGATTCACGTATATCAAGCATTTTCAAATAATCTGTCTTATACTTATTTTCTTTGTTCTCGTTTTGTATAGAATTTAGAGTTCCCTGATCAAGTATCTGGGATTTTTGATTTATCACGGAATAATAAACAAGGTTGCGCTCACCACGATCTATGCCTATTAGATTCACATTGTTTGCCTTTTTCAGTTCTTCGTTGACAAGTTCATTGAATTTATATTTATCGCCGCATTTAAAATTAATAGTTATTGGTACATGGAATAGAAATTTATCTTTTGTAAATCGTCTATCTTTAATAATATCATATTTGAATGAACTTTCTTTTTTAGTGTTGTTTTCATTTTTATTTTTTAATCTGCTGTTTTTTAAGTGAACTATTGGATCTAATATTGATTTTTTTCTATAAAATACTTCAGCTTGACCGTTTAGCTTAAACACAACATCTTTCAAATTTTCAGGATCAAAAACTGAATTCCAATATAAAGTATGTAAGTTTGCCTTCCCGCCGGCAGTTTTCTTATCTGAAAAATCCTTATTATAAATCTTGAAAAGAAATAATTTACCCTCGGCAACCATACTTTCTATGTATTCGGCAGGAAGTTTCTCAAATGATATTTTATAACCCTGATGTTCTACTTCTCTGTAAAAACCGCTAAGATCATCATAATTTACTGTTGGTGTGAACTTAAAGTCAAAATCTGCCCAGCCCGGATAATTTTTAATACATTTCTTGAAATAATCAATTAACCCATGACAATCTGTTTTTGAGAAATTGTCGCCCTTTTTGTGAGTGCCAAGTTTGTATTGTTGCTGCAATTTTTCAGTAGGATTGAAATGATCGATTCCCTTTTTTGACAAAAAAGCGTGGGGCAGCATTTTGTTTGGCCCGGGTAACAATTTATACTTCATCTTTTCAAATGTATGCACGCCAGTTTTGATATTATGTGTTGCTGAATTTTCGAAGAGTTTGTTGTGTTTCTTATCCATAATACCTAGATAATAAAATCCGTTTTGCCGCAAAATAACAGCAGTGTTTTGTGTTTCTTTATTTACATCCCAACCATCTAATAAAGATACATTATTGAAATTCAGCTTTATTTTCTCACTTGAATATGGTTTTTGCGTAAGAAAAGACCTAACTTTATTGTAAAGCGGCACCAAACTTTTTGAAAGCCGGTCATAAAGTTCATCAAAATCCCCATAAAAATTCGTGTCCTTTTCGGGTAAACTATCAACATTTAGGTTACTTGGTATGTGCATCGGTTGTATGGTATGCAAAATCTGCAAAAGTGCATCTAAATAGCTCTTTATTGTTGTTGTGGCATTTTTATCACCAATTAATTCAGTCTTTTCATATTTCTTTTTTAAGCACTCTTCCAGCGCGATATATTTAGCGGTAATACTTGCAAATATAGTTGTCCTTTCTGTTGAGTTATCGTCCTCTAGTCTGAATGTTTTAAGGTATGTTAGCAGAGGATTTTCATCTTTCAGTTTGATCTCTGCTACTTTTGAGTATTTTGTTAATGAGGATTCTAACTCGGAAATGCTATAGCAGTTCTTATTTAGATATTTTTGTATTTGTTTTTCATTTTGCTTTTCATCTGTATTTGTAATACTATATCTGAGGGCATCCCTAATTATCACCCAGTCTTCAAATAATTCATGAGATATCTGGTTTAAAAATTTAGAATTAATGTATATGTTACTCAACTCGTAATCGTTTCTATCAAGCCCATTAAGTAAATTCTGAATACACTCCAGAATATTGATTTTTGAACCTTCTTTTAAAAATCCAACCAAAGTATCTTCGTGGAATTTCTTAATGCTATAGAGGACTTCTTCAGATGATTGAAATTGTTCCGGCAGATATGATACTGCTATTCTATCACTGAGTATTTGTTTATACAGTGGAATAAGATTTGGTACCTGTTTTTTAGTTAATTTATTTTTCTGTCTGTATAGATTTATCCTTTCATTAATTCCCTGTATTTTTTTCCCGTCTTGTTGTACTTTCCCACCCAAAATTGCGTTATATTTATCGATTCCGGTCTGTCTGATGCAATCATTGAAATGCTCTAATTTAAAAATTTCCTCTACATTCTTACCTCCCAGTTCCGCTTTCATGTCAGCATTTACTTCATGAAAACTTATTTCCGTTTCTTTAGCCAACTTGTTGAATATTTTCATATTATCCAGAAACTTTGGTAAGTTATCGTTAACAATCCTAAATGCAATTGAAGTAGATATCGCTTCATGTGTATAAATATTCTCCCTGTTTTCATTAAAACCCCTGAAATATGTAGTATAATTCTTAAAATTGTTTGCTAGTTCGATTTCTTCTTCATGACCCTGTTTTCTCAAAAAGACTGGTAATTTTTCATTAACCAGTTGTTTCGGTTCTTTCGTCGGGTTTTCTGCTAACCAGTCAGCAATTTCTTTCCGTAAAATTTCTGCAATTTTTTTGAGGTCAACAGAATTTCTTTCCGGTTTAATATATTCCTTATAGTATTCGGGTAGTTTCTTAAGCCTCTTTTGTTTGAGTGCTTCTTCTATGAATTCCTTATGAATTTCGTCTAGTAGTAACTTTACTCTTTTGTAATCTTCTCCACGTTCTTCATCCTTTCTTAATAATCCTTGTAGTTTGATATGCTCTTCTGTCTTTCCTTGCGGTACCAATTCGTACCTAAGTGTTTTATGCAGTGAATATTGGTTTGTGAATTTATCAAAAATTGATTTTCCCATTGCCTTATTTGATTTTAAAGTGTCTTAGCAAAAAACATTATTGTTGATTAATTGTTATTCATCATAGAAGTAATATTTCAAAATACTTTCTCTTAAATATACGCAAAAAGGGCTAGCACGTTTGCCCAATGACTAAATGCTACCCCCTATATTCAAATATTACGTTTTAAAAATTATATTTCAAGTGTAAT
>JAIOIK010000042.1 GCA_019912545.1 Ignavibacteria bacterium
ATTCAATTCCTACATAATTTTGATATTTTGTCGTATCTTCGTGTATCATTTGGGGCTCCTTTCTTCTTTTTAATGTGTGAAAATTAATTTAACTTAATTTTCTGAAGATTGGGAGCCCTTTGTTAATTTACCGACAAAAAATAATTGCAATTGGTGAAATTCGTGGCTAAGTCTTTTTAATGGATTCCTGCCTACGCGGGGATGAAATATTAAATCATGATTTATCCCCCCAAATCACAGCCAAATTAATAATTGTTTCGACCGCTTTTTGCATATCCTGAACTGAGCACCATTCCTGTTTGCTGTGGATACCATGCTCCCCTGCAAATACGTTTGGACAAGGAAGTCCCATAAATGAAAGCCTTGAGCCGTCTGTTCCGCCTCTTACGCTTTTCCTGATTGGCGTCAATCCTGAACGCTTAACTGCTTCAATTGCATATTCTGTTACAAAAGGAACCTTATCCAGAACTTCTTTCATATTCCGGTAAGATTCCTGAATGATGATCTTATAAGTGCTATTTTTATATGAAGATAATACTTTTTCTATAATGTTCTTTAGAATATTTTCTTTTTCAGCAAGTCCTGCCGTAACAAAATCACGAATGATGAATTTTATCTCTGCCCTTTCGGCTCCTCCGGAAACTGAGACAGGATGAATAAAGCCTTCTTTGTCTTTAGTAGCCTCAGGTGTCAAAGTATCTTTTGGCAGCTCGGCAAGAATCTCTCCTGCAATCTTAATGGCATTTTCCAACTTTCCAAATGCAGATCCCGGGTGAGTAATCACTCCATTTATGATCAATGTTACCGAATCCGCCGAAAATGTCTCATCTTCAACACAGCCGGCTTTATCGCCATCTATCGTATAGCCATAATCAGCGCCAAGCTTCTCCATATCCAACTTATCCACTCCCCTGCCAACTTCTTCATCCGGAGTGAAGAGTATCCTTATCTTGCCATGTTTTACTTCAGGATGAGTCATGAAGTAGTTTGCAGCATCCATTATCTCTGCAACACCGGCTTTATTATCAGCCCCCAGCAAAGTTGTGCCGTCTGAGGTAATAATATCGTTGCCAATCTGGTTGTTGAGTTCTGCATGGACTGCAGGAGTTATTACTTGTGACTTATCAACCGGCAAAATTATGTTTCCTCCTCTGTAATTCTCGTGTATCAAGGGCTTAACATTTTTGCCGCTGCAATCAGGAGAAGTATCCATATGTGCGCAGAAACAAATAACAGGGACTTTCTTATCAGTATTACTCTCAATTGTCCCGTAAACGTACCCAAATTCATCCATGTGAGCATCCTTGACCCCAATTTGGAGAAGTTCATCAACGAGAATCTTTCCGAGGTCTTTTTGTTTTTCAGTTGAAGGATAAGTTGTTGATTCAGGATCTGACTGCGTATCAACCTGAACATATTTCATGAACCGTTCGACGCAGGTGAAATCTATTTTATCTATCATTACTTTAATTTTACTTTATCAAGATCATTGATCTTGAACTTGAAAACTTTGCGGAATTCATTTTGTAGAAATATACTCCACTTGAAAGCGATCCTGAATTGAAATTCAACGAATGATTTCCGGCAGGATAATTTCCACTCACAATAGTTTTTACAAAAGTCCCAAGCGCAGTATATATTTCGATCGTAACAATTGCAGCTTCCGGCAGACTGAATGAAATAACTGTTGAAGGATTGAAAGGATTGGGATAATTCTGATTCAATCTATATCCGGTAGGAACAATCCCCGAAATCCCTGAAACCGGCAGTACATCATAGATCTCCGAAGTATATATTTCCATATTAAACCCTCCGGCTCTCTCATCTGTCCAAACTGGAAGAATTCTTGACCCCATGTAATCCATATCGATATAATCACCAAAGCGAACGTTTGACCCGGGAATAGCAGTTGGTGAAGGCTCTGAACTTATAAGCTCATTTGAAAATGTACTGCCTCCATCATAGGAACGTGCTAAGTATGCTTCAATTATACTATTGCTGGATGTATTTCTGTTATCCATAAACAAGATCGCGATATTTCCGTATTCGTTCACAGCAACTACCGGCCAATACTGCGATTTACCGTTACCTAATGAATCATTGTTAACTCTTGCGGGTGCAGACCAGTTTACACCGGCGTTAGTACTTCTAACAAGGAAAACATCGCAATCACCATTTCTCTTATCTGCAAATACTATATATAGCCACCCGGAACGCGGCCCTGAACTGTTATCTGATGCAATGAAAGGAAATGTATTTATGTTATTAGGAAGACCCGTAGGAAAAGCGCCTGAAGATACAATAATATCTGAGCTAAAACTTGCACCACCATTTGTAGAACGGTCATAAGTAATATCACTATTGACTATGAATCTCATCCAGACTACATTGATCTGGCCATCTTTGCTGATACAGACATTCGAACCCTGAACATTATTCAATTCGCTAACGCGAACCGGAGCTGACCAGTTTGAGCCAGAGTTTGATGATTTAGTAAGATAAATTCCATTCAATGATAAACTTGTCCAGCTTATATACAAATTGTTATTGTAGGGACTCGTATTACTCAGGTCTGTTGTGATCCACTCTTTATCTTCAATACCGGTTTGAGAGCATATGAATGCCTGTGAAAAAGTTACTCCGGAATCAATTGATTTATAAATTGCTACTGTAAGGTTTCCACCGGCAGCACCGACACCTGCTATTACTGCAATATAAAAATTTCCTGATGTATCTACAGTCACAACCGGATCACTGTTATTTGTCAGGCCTCCCGGCAATAAAGTTGAATCAAGCACTTGTGAGACTGCCCAGCTTATGCCTCCATCAGTTGAGTAACTATACCCTACGCGCCTGATAGGATTTGGATCAATTCCATATCTGAAATCACGCCACGCAGCAACAACACGGTTTGAATCCTTGCAGCTAATGCACACTGAAGGTTCATTTTGAGGCGCAGAATTCTGAGAAACATTTGTGTTAATGAACAAAGACGGCATCGGATTTAAGTCCAGAGCTTCCGGTTCAGGGAATGTCTGACCTTCAATATTCATTGCTAGCGGATATTTAAGTCTTTCGCGAGGGTCTGTTTGTGAAAATGCTGTTGAACAAAATAGAATTAAAAGTGTAAAGAGGGCCGGAGAGGCAAGTGATGTCATTTATTATTGTTTATTTTATTATATCAGAATTATACCTGTATTTTTCTATAATGAATTCTTCGGTTGATGAATCAATTATTTCGCCGCACTTCTGGCATTGAAAGACAACTTCAGTGGGCTTTGAGCTGAATCCCATAGAAAGCCAGAAATAGCCTCCTTTAGTGTATCTTGTTTTAGCCGTTACCATAGGATCGCCAACTGAATTACCGCATTTGCATCTTTTTTCTGCCTTCATAAAGCAATATAACTCTATTTATCAGGCTGTTCAAGGCAAAGCGTATGTGATGCTGCTATCTGATAATCAGGTCCATTACCAAACTATGGTTGTAATTATGTAGAATATATCGAACAAGGGGTTACGACCCCTTGTTCGTGAGGTCTGTAAATAATCTTCACGCAATAAACAGCCACCAAATCAGAGCATATAAGGGTATGAGTATAGGAAGTGAAAAGCGAATCATGTAACCAAAAAAGCCGGGAGTTTCCACATTCTGGTTATCTGCAATTGATTTTACCATGAAATTCGGACCGTTGCCAATGTAAGTCATAGCCCCGAAGAAAACAGCGGAAATAGAAATTGCCACTACGTGCTTCTCGTGTTCTGCAATAAAAGTAAGAACATTCTGCACATTATTGATATCAAGCCCGAAGATTCCCATTGATGCAGTCAGGAATGTAAGGTATGTAGGAGCGTTATCCAGAAAGCCCGATAGAATTCCCGTCAGCCAGTAATATGCCGAAGGACTTGAGATGCCCAGTTCTGCAGAATGAGTCCTGAGAAGCTCCAAAGCCGGTGTCATCGTTATGAATATCCCGATAAACAGCCATGCAACTTCCTTTATCGGAAAAAAGTTGAAGTGGTTCCGTTTGTGTATTTCCTTGTTTGTGATCTTATAAGAAACAAATGCAGCTAATAGCATAATTCCTTCTCTTAGAAAGATTGGCTCAGAAATAAACACAGCGGCTATCACAATTGCGAGAAAAATAAAATTATAACCGCCCTTGATTTTGACGGTTTCCTTTGCTTTTTTCTCGCGTTCCTCTATTTCCTGTGGCTGTTTCCTGAAATTGATCAGGTCAGCAATATAAAAGATCACAAGAAGTGCGCCGAGTGCAGCGAGCCACTTGAAAAACACTTTATCCATTACCCAGAAAAAGGGGATGCCTTTAAGGAAACCTAAAAACAAGGGCGGATCACCAATAGGTGTGAGTGCGCCGCCTACATTTGATACAATAAAAATGAAAAACACAATATGAAAATTTGTAATTCTCATTTTATTGGTCTTAATGAACGGACGAATAAGCAGCATTGATGCTCCGGTAGTACCAATAATGTTTGCTAGCACTCCCCCGATTGCCAGTAAGATCGTATTCCTTAGCGGTGTGGCAAGCCCTTTGATCTCGATCAGGATACCTCCGGAAATAACAAATAGAGAAGTAAGTAATGAAATGAACATTACATATTCTTCGATACTGTGCATAAGGTCCCAGCCTTTGGTTAAGATGAGATAGTAAACAGCAGTAGTGAATGCAAGTCCGAGAGAAACTATGTGATAATACTCATGCCAGAATTTAGGCACGGCAAGAGGCATGACTGCAATTGAAAGCAGAAGTAATATAAAGGGAAGAACGCTAATTATGTTAGGTTCAATCAATAGAAAAGTTATTTATTTAGTTTATGGAATCTTAAGCAGGTTCTTCTTAACCGTCTGAACGTTTTCGATCACTTTTTTGACTGAAGCTTCTGATTTACTCAAAAATGTATTCGGGTAAACACCGATCCAGACAATAAACACTAATAGCAGAGAAGAGGCAAATATCTCCCTGAGATTGAGATCAGGAATATTTTTATTTTCGTCTTTTGTTATCGGGCCAAGCATTACTCTTTGATACATCCATAATAAATAAATGGCGCTTAATACTACACCCGATGTACCAACTATTGTGTAAGTATAGTTATGTAAGAAAGGAGAATTGAATGCTCCAATAAGGATCATAAATTCACCTATGAATCCATTCAAGCCGGGCAGTCCAATTGAACTTAAACATATCACAAGGAATAATGAACCAAATATCGGAATAGTTTTTATGATCCCGCCGTAATCAGCGATCTCTCTTGTGTGTCGTCTATCATAAAGAAATCCAACAAACATGAAAAGCGCTCCTGTGGAGAGTCCATGATTAACCATTTGGATAATTCCGCCCTGCATTGATTCAATTGTTATTGCGGCGATACCAAGCAGGATAAAACCCATATGGCTGACAGAAGAATAAGCAACAAGCTTTTTAATATCCTTTTGTGCTATACAAACAAGCGCACCATAAACAATTCCTATCACACCCATTAGTGCAAGCAGCCAGGAGTATCTGATGAATATTACAGGAAACATCTCCATCGAAAAACGGATGAGACCGTAAGTACCCATCTTAAGCAATACAGCGGCAAGTATAATACTACCCGCTGTGGGTGCTTCTGTATGTGCATCAGGAAGCCAGGTGTGGAATGGAAACATCGGCACTTTGATGACAAAACTGATGCCGAAAAATATGAAAAGCCATAGTGCGATACTCTCAGGGATAAATGGCGAAACTTTCCTTAGCTCAGTGTAATCTGTTGTAAACTTTGCAAGCTGGGGAGTGCAATACTGCGCAACCCAAATTATTGCAACCAGCATAAGCAAGCTGCCGAACATTGTATATAAGAAAAACTTCAGATTGGCGTAATATTTATTCTTGCCGCCCCAGAATCCGATAATAAAGTACATCGGAATAAGTATCAATTCCCAAAAGACATAGAATAAGATAAGGTCAAGCGATAAGAATACACCAAACAAGCTTCCCATTAGCAAAAGAAGCAGGAAATAAAATTCCTTCACTCTTGTATTAATTGAGTTCCATACACCAAGTATAGTCACCGGAAAAATGAAAGCCGTAAGTAAAACCATAAGTATCGAAATACCATCTACACCTAAAAGGTAATATATATTGAAGTCCCGTACCCATTGATGCTTCTCTATAAACTGGAAATCAGGGTTCGCAGGATTGAATATCATAAATAAATACACAGCAAGTCCAAAAACTGCCGAACTCACAACAAGCGCATAGATCTTGATAAGTTTATCTTTATCCCTGAAGAACAGGATTGGCAGAGACAGAATTATCGGAGCAAAAATCAGTATAGAAAGAATATTGTTCACCTGTATTTCGTATTAAATTTTTATCTGATTATTGTTTGTGATTCTCATGGAACTGTTTTAACCTGCTATCAAGCTCAGGAAGCTGGTTATCTGCAACCAGCGATACACACGCTCTGATACCTTCTTTCCTTAAGCTTCCCGTATTGGAAAGTGATATAGCACTAATGCCATAATACAGCAACTCCTCTATCAGGTCTTCGCCGCTATATCCGTCATAGGCAACCGTAAAATAAAATCCGTCAGCAATTGGCTCGCCGTCATCATGGTCATAAACTATCCTGAATCCGTTCTTAAGGAACATTTCCTTCATGATCTTAGCGCGCTCACCGTAAATCTTAACTTCTTTTATGAAATCCAGGTCACCGTCATTCACAGCTTTAATGAGTGCAGCAAATGCGTATTGAGTTGAATGGGTTACACCTGCTGATACTGAATATGCTGAACCATAAATAAGTGTATGGCCGAATCCGGAGCTTGAATAGAATCTAAGCAGATCCGGGTAATCTCTGTTATAAAGACTATCTGAAACTACTATGCATCCTATCCTCTGCCCGGCATAAGAAAATATCTTGGAGCCTGAAACGAGAATTATATAGTCATCGCAATACTTTGCAACTGTTGGCTGATGCGGCTCCCTGCCGGGCTTAGAATAATCCTTGCGGAAATCCATGTTGAAATAAGCCAGGTCTTCTATTGGGATGACATCATATTTCTTGCAAAGCGTACCAATTATTTTGAGTTCTTTATCCGTAAAGCAGATCCAGCTTGGATTGTTTGGGTTAGAATACAGCAGGCAGGAAATATTCCCCTGCTTCAGGGTTGATTCAAGTATTTCCATCAGCTTTTCGCCGCGGTATTTATAAACATCTATATTGGTTTGATTGATACCCAATACTTTCAGCTGCATTTTGTGGACCGGGAATCCAGGATCGAGGAAAAGGATCGTATCTTTTTCCTTATTGATCCTGCCAAGTGTCAGAAAGCTTACAAAACTTCCGCTTGTTGAACCTGTACATGGTATGCATGATTTTTCTGCAACATCAATATCCAGGAACAGCTTAATGAACCTTGAGATCTCGCGTTTCAATTCAGGCAGCCCTTCAATATCAGGATAAGTATTTGCTATTCCCTTTTTGAGAGCCGCAATTTCGGCATTAGTACCAATTTCAGATGCAGGAAGACCGGGTACTCCCATTTCCATCCTGATGAATTTTGTGCCACTGGATTTCTCTATTGAGTTTATAAGGGCTTTTATTTCTCTTATTGAAGCTTTGCCTACACAGGGCAGTTTACTTTTTTCGATCATCTGTTTAACCAGCTTATAGTCTATCGGAGTATTGATCCGAGTATTTGACGTGGTTTCCAGCATTGTATTTTCGAGTACGTCTTTCAATTTAGTTAAAGACCAGTATTTAAAATATTTGGGAAATTATTTCTATACAAACTTACTTAAAAAATGGGTTTTATTCAATTTATAAAGGCATTCATCTAAATTTATACGAAAATTGAAAACTTGACTTTGCTTGCTTGCCGGAGTGAAGTATAATAAGATCAAGTATTATTGACGGGACTAAAATGAATAATGATTTTTTGTTACGAATTGAGCTTCTTTGAGCGTAAATTTTGGATATATTTGAACTTAATACAAAAAAAGTTTGTTATGTACTTTAGTTTCAACTCTTTATTTTCCCAAAACTTAATTTAATTGAACATGAAAAACATCTTAGTACCGTTTGATTTTTCAAAAACTGCAATGGCTGCTTTTGATTTAGCTCTTGATATAGCAAAAAAGCATAAAGCCAAAGTTGATATTCTCTATATTATAATTGATCCATTTATTGATCAGAATAATACAAGTTCAACACCAGAGGCTTTTAACAAAACTGATGTGAGAAGATTTATGGAAAGAATAAAAGCGGAATCTTTTGCAAACTTGAAGAATGTCATCAGCAGATCAGGTTGCACAGAAGTGAAAATAAATCCGTTTGTCGAGTTTAATTCTAGTGTATATAAGAGTATCTTGAGGTTCATTGACAAGAAAAAGACAGGTTTAGTGGTTATGGGTACTCATGGTTCAAAAGACATTAAAAGCAAAGTCCTTGGCACAAATACAGAAAGGGTGTTTAGACTTACAAAGGTTCCGGTATTAATAGTAAGGAATAAAATACAGAATCATAACTTCAAGAAGATCGTATTCGCATCTGATTTAGAAACTACTTCGAAAAGCGTTTTTATCCAGGCATGGAACATAATTAAAGTCTATGACGCTAAAATAGACGTACTTAGAGTTAACACAACCAAAGACTCTATTCGCAGAACATACGCAGTTGGCAAAATGAGACATCTTACCAAGAAATATGCAGGTAATTTCGATTACATTATCAAAGATTCTGCTTCTGTGGAAGAAGGTATAGAAAAATATTGCGATAAAGAAAAAGCCGAACTAATAGTACTCGGTGTTCACAGAAAAAAAGGATTTAAGAGAATATTCTCAGATAGAGTTTCAGAGGCCATAACCAGATTAGCCAAACAGCCGATACTGACTATAGATATAAGCAGTAAATAGTGTTTAGCTGATAGAAGCTATTTCCTATGGTCTGATGTGAGAACAGGCAACTGTTAAATTTCTTCAGGAATTTCCGAGAAGTTATCTTAATCCTGAGGCACTGTTACATCATACCAGAATTTCTTTTTCCTGTCCAGTACTTCATCTATATGAATGTGTTTGAGTTCTGTATAGGCTTTAAGACCTTCAATACCAAGTTCTCTGCCAACTCCGCTTTGTTTATAGCCGCCAAATGGTGCCTTATCACTCAGCAAATGCCATTCGTTTATCCATACAGTTCCGGCTCTGAGTCTTTTTGCCAATGCAAGAGCCCTATCGTTATCTTTTGACCACACTCCACCTGCAAGTCCGAAACTTGATTCATTAGCGATCCTGATAGCATCTTCATCATCTTTTGCTTTAATTACACTCAAAACGGGCCCGAAGATCTCTTCACGGGCGATCCTCATATCATTAGTAACATCTGCAAAAAGAGTCGGTTCAACATAACAGCCTCTTTCAAATCCTTTAGGTACTCCGCCTCCGCAAACGAGCCTTGCTCTTTCCTTTTTCCCGATCTCGATATACTCGAGCACTCTTTTCTGATGCTTATTGCTGACAAGCGGACCGATATCGGTTTCTTTATCCATTGGGTCGCCTATCTTCATTTTACCAAGTTTATTTTTCAGCCGCTCAACAACTTCATCATGAATTTTATTTGGCAATATCAATCTTGAGCCTGCAACGCAGCACTGACCGTTATGGAAATAGCATGCATACGCCGAGCCGTCTATTGCAAGATCAAGATCTGCATCATCAAGAATTATGCTTGCTGATTTACCGCCAAGTTCAAGAGTTATTTTTTTCATGGTTGCCGAGGCAAGGCACATTACCTTCCTGCCAATTTCTGTTGAACCAGTGAAAGCAACTTTATCAACCATCGGGTTTGTGATCATCTCCTCGCCCACTTCTGCATCACCTGTAATAATATTCACCACACCTTTAGGCAGGTCAGTTGAATCTATAATTTTGGCTAGCTCAAGCGCAGAAACGGATGTTTCCGGCGCAGGCTTTAAGACCATCGTGCATCCTGCAGCCAGAGCGGGAGCAATTTTCCATATAGCCATCTGCAGAGGGAAATTCCATGGAATGATTGCAGAAACAACTCCGACAGGCTCTCTTACCAGCAGATTCCTGCTCACACCTTCTTTTGAAATATCCAGTTCTTCATCAAAGTCACTTAAAGCTAATTTTGCAAAAGTGCTTGCTGCTCGGTACGTAAGGTACATATCATCTTTAGACTTCTTATATGTTGAGCCTGATTCCTTAATTTCAAGCTCCTGCAGCAAAGCAGAGTTCTCTTTGATCTTATCAGCGATCTGCTTAATAATTGCGCTTCTTTCTTCTTTGGGCATATGGCTCCATACACCGCTATCAAATGCATTTCTAGCAGCCTTAATTGCAGAGGCAGTATCTTCTACTGAGGCAACCGCGAGCTTTGCAAACACACTTCTATCAAAAGGATTAACAGCAACTATTGTTCCTTTATTGGAAGCATCCCTGAATTCACCGTTTATATAAAGTTTATATTCGAGCATTAATTTTGTTCTGTTTAGTAACTTATTTATTAAATAACATCTTAAGAATACTTATAATAACCTCACCCTCAGTCTCCCTCTCCACAAAAGAGAGGGAGTGACTTACAGGATTAATTCCAATGCAATTTTATCTTCAAAATGTATAGAACAATAATGTACTTTACGTAATTATTAACGAACACTAATTCATGTATAGATATGGCCTCCACTCGTCATCCACTCTTCCAACGAAGTGTTTCATAAATGTGATGTGAGATGGTTTGGTAGGTTTTTTGAGAATCGGCATTCTAGCTTCTTCGGGAGAGCGGTCACCTTTTTTATTGTTGCACTTTACGCATGCTGTCACAAGGTTTTCCCATGTGTCATCACCGTCTTTTGATTTCGGAACAATGTGATCAATAGTTAAAGGAAGATCAGCCCTGCCGCAATAAACACATTTATGATTATCACGCCTTAATATGTTCTTTCTTGATAAGACTATCTTCTTATATGGAACCTTTATATACACTCTTAACCTTACAATATTCGGGAAAGGAACTGATGATTTTACACTTCTGATCCTTTTAGATTCTTTGGCAGAAATCAGTTCCGCCTTTCCTAAAAATAAAAGTACAACCGCTCTTTGAACATTGCAGATACTCATAGCTTCATAGTTCTGGTTTAAGACCAATACTTTGCCGCTGAGCTTGCCGTTTAGTTTTGGTCTCCCGTTAAAATGAATAGCCTGCTTTTCTGAATCAATTGCAATCTCAGGTTCGAAGTCGAGTTTTCCTTTGCTAGAAATAAAGCGTTTTCAACAGTATAATTTATAAAAATACCATTTTAATGAAAAATAAACAAGGAAGCCGTTTTCTGATGAGGAGTTTGGGTGTAATAGTTGAATTTGATGTTTCAAAATAGCGCTAGAATAACCACATTCAACAAAAATCATTTAAAAATTTTGGTATTGATTTAATTATCTCAACACTATAAAATTACACAATTAGAAACCTAAAAATGCCTATGGAGCGATAAGTACGTTTTTTGAGTAATCTATAATTATTGTTGATAAATAAAACCAATTACGTAAAACTTATTTTAAGTGCAGCACTTTTTTTTGTGCTGTTATGCTCCGGTAATAATTCCCTCGCGCAGGGAAGAGATAGAAGCAAGTTTCAAGGCGGCTATATTGATACTTCTTTATCTTACCTGGATTCCTCTTTGATAAAAGATTCAACCAGGATACGCATGCCCGTTGACTCTACTGCCAGGGTCAAAAATTTCAAATACGAAAGAACTGACGACCCAATACCCTCTTTTGGTGACTATAAATCACCGTTATTGCTTTACGGCTCGGGGCGGATTGATTATACTGTAACTTTTGATACTCTTAACAATGTTATAATTACAGAATCTTTTGAAGGTGAGCAGTACAAAGTTCCCCGCGTCATACCACTCGATAAGTATATTAAGATAAGAAGTTCGCTTGCCCAGCAGGACATGTTCTACAGGATTGTGGCAGATAGTTACCAGATAGAAACTGAAGATGACCTTACAAAGCTCTTTAAGAATATTACTGAGATCACCATACCTTTGCCATTTGCAACAGAAACTATTTTCGGCCCGCCTACTATCAATTTGAAAATCAACGGTACTATTGACATAACTGCTTCTTATCAAAAGAGCACCAATGATCTTCAGACAATTACTTCTGAAAATCAGACTCAGAATAATATTAATTTTAAACAGGAAGTACAGGTAAGCACAAAGGGTACAGTTGGTGATAAGCTGACCGTTGATGCTGACTGGAACTCACAGCGTACATTTGAATTTGAGAACCAGTTAAAACTTAAATACAAAGGTTACCCTGATGAAGTTATTCAAAGTATTGAAGCCGGTAACGTATCACTTGAAACCAGATCGAATTTGATCGGAAGTACACAGGCACTTTTTGGCGTTAAGGCACAGTTTAAACTTGGTCCATTGACGCTTACAACTATAGCCTCGCAAAAGAAAAGTGAAAAGAAAGAAGTAAATATTAATGGTGGTTCAGTAGAAACAAATTTTGATATTCCAATTTGGGATTATGCAGAAACAAATTACCTCTTGGATGAAACCTATGAGACTGAATTCACGAATTTTTATAGTACCGGTATCACCTCAATAAACATTACTAAAATTGAAGTCTGGGTAAACGCATTGCCAAACAACCCTAACAAACGCTCTGTATTTGGACTGGACACTCTTGGGGTTCGGCCACAAAACGGATACTCTATTACGGATTCAAATATGGTTACCACTGCAGGTCACAGCTTGATTGGGAATTTCATTAAATTGAACCCTGAAGATTTCACACTAAATGCAAAGGCAGGCTATATTACTTTAAATGGAAATTTGCAGGCAAGCGGTCAGGATGCTCTTGCTGTTGCTTATACATACACTGACGCGAATAACAATTCATTCCAATACGGAGATTATACAACCGATGTAAATTCAGCTGACAGACTTAAACTTAAACTATTGCGATTTACATCACAACAGTCACCGGATCAAGAGCCTGCATTTGCCAGGCTTTGGAAGCGAATGTTGAAAAACATCTATAATCTGGGTGTAAGGAACATCACTAATGATCCTTCAACACTTGAGTTTAATATTTATTATAATGAGCCGGGCCAACCGCCTAACCCAAAGTATAATGGAACGGGCAACTTTACCGGCCGGTCTTACCTTAATTTGACGGGACTCGATTATAGGATAAACGGCCAACCTAGCAGTAATGTACCTGAAGGAGACGATGCGTTTGATTTCTTTCCTACTAGTACGATTGATTTAATTAATGGTAATATCATTTTCCCGTTTATTAATCCTTTTTCAGAGACTCTAATTCAAAAGGGAGTTGAAAGCCAGTTTATCGGCAAAAACGATACAATATATACTTCTTCAAAAACTACTGCCCGTGATTTTGGTAACCTTAAATTTAATCTCAAAGGTAAGGCAAAAGGAGAAGCTTCTTCAAGATATAACCTGGGTTTTAATCTTGTAGAAGGAAGTGTGAAAGTTTTCAATGGTTCGGTTGAGCTTACTGCGGGTGTAGATTATTCTATTGATTATTCACTTGGAGAACTTTTGATCATCAACAGCAGTGCACTTGTTGCCGGGGCAAACCTTAAGATTACTTATGAGACCAATGACCTGTTTCAGCTTGCTTCAAAAACACTTCTTGGCACAAGGGCTGAGCTTCAATTAAGCAAAACAAGTTATATAGGGTTCACACTTATAAATCTGAAACAGCAAACCTTAAATGACAAGATAAGGATAGGTGAAGAACCTACAAACAATACTATAATCGGTTTTGATGCCTCGGCAGATATCAAGACAAATTTTCTAACAAAGCTTGTAAATAAGATCCCCGGATATAATACAAAAGAAGAATCAATTTTGAGTTTAAAAGGAGAAGTGGCATTCATGCTTCCTGACCCTAATACATTAAAGAGCAGAATCCCCAGTGATAATGGCGAAGCAGTTGCTTATGTGGATGATTTTGAAGGCGTTAAAAAGATCATTCCGCTTGGTTTAAATCCTCTTTCGTGGACATTATCATCAATACCTGTTGACCCCATGCTTGTACCTGTATTTGCAAACGAAGATGCCCGTGATAGTTTAATGAGCAGAAAAAGATCGAAATTGCAATGGTATAACCTATTGAACAACGTTCCTATTCTTGATGTATATCCAAATAGAAGCATAGCAAGTAATCAAAATCAAACATTAACTCCGTTTGTTTTTAACATCAGGCCTGATGAAGTGGGTCCGTATAATTATATAACACAGCAGGAATTTTTGAACGAAGGTACCAATAAAGACAAATGGAATGGTGTATTTAAGTACCTGAATACCACTCAAACAAATCTGGTTGATGAAAATATAAATTATATAGAAGTTTGGATGCAGGTAAACGGAGGCAATCCTATTACAAGTGATTCTGCAAAAATGATTATTGATCTTGGAGCAATGTCAGAAAAGATTATCACGACAAAACGTATGCCGATAAACTCAACTGTTCTGAACACAAATTATCATTCCGAAGACATAAATGGCAGCGGTCAGCTTGATGTTGGAGAAGATAATGGAATAGACGGTAGACCAAATAGTACAACCGGTAATATCCTGGGAGAAGAGTTTTATTTTCAAGAACTGATGCAGGAAACTGGTGGCGATCCGAGTCGTGATAACTACCTATGGACTCAAGGAAGCCTTGATTACGCAAAGTTCAATGGGACAGAATTGAATGCAACGAATCTAACGGAGGCAAAAAGAATAGATACCGAAGACCTTGATAATGATGGAAATCTTGGTACAAATAATAGTTATTTTGAATATGTGATTCCTTTGGATTCCAATTCATTTAAGAATCATCCATTTATTGCCGGTGGCGGTAATGCAGGATGGTACCAATTTATTATACCGCTTGATCAGTGGAAGAACAAGATTGGAACAAATCCAACACTCACTAATATTAAGTATGCGAGAGTGTGGTTTAAAGGCTTTCAGGACTCAACAACATTAAAAATTGTTGATTTTAGTCTCGTTGGTAACCAGTGGGTTAAATCAAATAAAAATGATACAACTTATACTGTATCAGTTGTTAATATTGAAGATAATTCGAATATCTACCAGCCCCCCGTACCTGGTGATATACTCAGACAAAAGGATCAATCACAGGTTGATCAGAATGTGCTCTCCAACGAACAGTCTATTTCACTTGATGTAAATAAACTTCTGCCGGGTCAAAGCAAATTCGTTTTCAAGTCTTACACTACCCGGCCCACTGATCTTATCAATTATAAAATTCTGAAATTATTTGTAAATGGAGATTCATCATTTACTTACACAAACCCTGATCTTTATGATGCGGCAGTAATAGTCAGATTAGGCAGTGATTCTTCGAATTATTATGAATACCGCGCACCGATCCATCCGGATGTTAGACCCGGTTCTCCGTGGAATGCACTGAATGAAGTTTCAATTAATCTTGCAGAAATTACTGCGGTTAAGCAGAAACGGGATAGCTCCGGAACGATAGTTTATGAACCTGTAAATAACGGCCCCCCCGGGGCAATGTATGGAGTTATCGGTAATCCTTCGATCAGGAATGTTACACAAATTTCCCTGGGTGTCTATAATAATAACAAAGACCCGATAGTTGTTAAAGAATTGACCGGATCGGTTTGGTTTGATGAAATGAGGGTTATTAAGACTAACAATGATAATGGCTATGCATTTACTTTGAGCTCAGGATTGAAGATCGCTGATCTTGCCACACTGAATTTCAGTTATAATAAAACAGATCCTAATTTCCATAGTC
The DNA here is from genome assembly GCA_019912545.1 of Ignavibacteria bacterium. Lineage (GTDB taxonomy): Bacteria > Bacteroidota > Ignavibacteria > Tepidaquicellales > OLB5 > OLB5. The sequence continues at coordinate 15,843 of JAIOIK010000042.1, forward strand.
TTGAAAACAGGTTTGGAAGTTTAACACTTGCAAACAGCTGGGAAATCTCCGGGCAAATTAATGCGCACAAGATATTGAATGCGCTGCTTTCAAAATATGTTTCGGTTAAGTTCAAAGACTTCTTCACTATACCAATATCATTTTCACATTCTGAAGTACTTGATAATCCCAATTATCTCCCATCTACTGATGTGAATCTTGAGGAAGCAGCACAAAGCAAATACGATGAGATACTCAGGCAGACCGGGAATACAGAACTAGCAGAATACTCCGCTAACCAGATAAGAACTTCCGCGCAAACTTTGAGAATAGCAAACAGGTTCTCAATTAACGGAATGAAATTCACTTTCCCAGGCGATAATTTCTTTGTGAAGCAGATAATAAATAAACTGGAAGTAAATTTTGTAAGGAATTCATATACAGAAAGGAACCCTACCCTCGAAAGCAAATATGCCTGGGATATGAGCGGAAGCGTGGGTTTAAGTTCTGATCTTGATTTGATGAATACACTAAACCTGAAGATTGGCAAATTCCTTCCGTTTGGCGATGAATTCAAAGATGCAAAAATGTATTTCTTCTTCCCTTTCATGCCGTTGGCACCACTCTTCTCTTCAAACATTGCACTCAGCGGTAATTTTAACCGGCGAAGGGGTGACGAGAAACTAAGGACACAGATCAACAACAGCCCAACTTCCAGGCAATTTGATGCAACCCGCGGGTTTAACCTGAACTGGAAATTTATAGAAAACTGGATAATTGATATAACCGGAGATTATTCATTCCGCTCAGGCAGTGACCTGACATATCTGGAAACTACAGGTGATTCATCCAGAATTCAAAGGACGGAAAGCCAGATATTTGATGATATATTTTTTAATGGCGGATTTATCAATTGGGGCAAAGACCTTGACTATTCACAGAACGTTTCCATTAATCCAAAATTCAACATACCGGGATTAAGAAATTTCCTGGACCTGACTTCATCATACAGAGTTACATATGGATGGAGGGCTTCACAATACAGTTCCGATCTGGGCAGCAATGTTGGTTACAGCTCTGATCTTCAGGCTACTGCTTTTTTAAAGCTTAACAGTATTTTTGACCTTTTTAAAAAAGGGCCAAACAAACTCATTGGCGGTTCCAGTCCGGGTTACCAGGATAAGTCTGATCCCGCGGATCTTATAAAATTGCTTGGCACATTTATACCAGACCAGGTAAATGTTACATTTTCGGAATCGAAACAGCTTTCTAATCCCGGAGTAAGCGGCAGGCCCGGATTTGGTAATTTCTGGATGCAGCTTGGCTCTAAAGAATATTTGGGACCTTCACGGCTCTACCAATTAGGATGGGTATCCGATCCCGGCAGCAGAGTTCCATTTACCCAATTGACTGACAACCAAAACCTGAACAGGACGGTAACTTTTAATACATTCATAACACCAATATTTCCCAATAATCTCAAGATCAACTTTACTTACAAATGGGGAGGCGGTTCTATTAATTCATTGACGTATAATACCGATGGCGCAGGCAATCTAGGCTCTCCGCTTACAAGACAGGAAAGCAGAACCATTACAAGACCAAGTTTTTTTGTTTCAAGTGATATTACAAATAAACTTGCAAGGCCGGAGGATCCTACTACACAAGCAAAAGAAATAGCTGAATCATTTGAGAACAATATTGTATCGTTTCCCTTCCCTAGTTGGAATTTGACACTAAATGGGATAGAAAAATTTGATCTCTTCACAAATATTGCACAATCCGTAACGCTGGAAAGCGGCTATTCTTCGGAATACAGAAAAATACTCAGCTATGATGGTCTGAATCCTGAATACATAAGCGCGCAGGCAATTACTTCGGGCTTTACTCCTCTTATTGGGTTAAATTTCAACTTCAAGCCGATCTCGGACGGAACATTTACAGCATCTTTCAAGCTGAGCAAAACAAATTCCTATAATATGGAACCAAATAATGCAAAACTGACAAATACATCTACAAATGACCTTGCTATAAATGCAAGCTATACAAAATCAGGTTTTAATTTGCCTATCTTTGGGCTTTCACTAGAAAATAACCTAACAATTTCATTTTCTTATACCAGAACAAAGAACGATCCTATCGTATATTCATACCAGAATTTCCTTTGGGAATCAAACACACAGAACGGTTCAACTTCAACAACCATTAATCCATCTATTCAGTATAATTTATCAAGAAGTGTAACCTTACAGTTGTTTTATAAATACACTAAAATAGAACCTACAGGAAGTAACCTTCTTATAACAACGAGAACTTCGAACGAAGCCGGTCTGAATATCAGGCTTCAGATACAGTAGATTGGAAGCATTCATATTAGTTATTGGAATGTTGGCTGCGGCACTTACAACTTTTGCATATCTGCCGCAATCATTAAAGGCCATTAAGACAAAACATACAAAAGACCTTTCGCTCCCCACATTACTTATGCTTGAGTTTGGTTTGATAACCTGGCTCATTTACGGCTTGTTAATTATGAGTATCCCCATAATTGCGGCAAATACTGTATCAATAGTTTTCATGTCAGTCATCCTTTATTTGAAAATTAAGTATAAATAGTCGTAATAATTTTACATTTCATTTAAATTTAAGCATTATTATATTTGTATTCTTAATTCTTTAATTTTCAGGTTTTTTCGCCATTTCCCGATCTGCGCCCATAGCTCAACCGGATAGAGCGACAGCCTTCTAAGCTGTAGGTTACAGGTTCGATTCCTGTTGGGCGTACAAGAATTACAGGATTAATAGCTCAACCGGTATAGAGCGATCCGCCGGCTGGCGGATAGGTTACAAGGTCCCGTTCCTGTTGGGCGTACAAAGATGATAGTTTTTGCATTAAAATTTCGATGGTGAGCGTAGTTCAGTTGGTTAGAACATCAGATTGTGGCTCTGAGGGTCGGGGGTTCGAATCCCCTCGCTCACCCCAGAAGATTCAGTGTTAGGCAGGTAAAGTACCATGAACTCCCCTACTAACCGCTATTTTTCATTGATTATTAACGACTTTAAAACTATATTTGTTTTTTAGTTTTTTGCCAATATTTACATAATTTACTGAGGATTAGCTTGAGAAAAAACAGGTTCAGAATAATTTTAACGGTACTCTTTTTAGGGCTCGCACTCTATTTCTTGTATCCCACATTTAAAGATCGAGAGTTTAATAAGGATATTTCTAAGTTGACAAATGCGCAGGATAGTGCTGCATTTTTTGATAAAAACGGAAATGATGTTATCAAGGCCAAAGAAGACAGGATCAAGCTTGGTTTAGATCTTCAGGGCGGAATGTATGTCATTATGGAAGTTGATATTGCAAAACTTTTGACTGATCTCGCAAAAAAGAAGGATGATAATCTTACACAGGTCCTTAATCAGGTTAGTGAGCAATCAAAAAGCTCAGATGAAGATTTTGTCGAAATGGTTGATATCCGGCTCAGAGAAAAGGGTCTATCTTTAAAAGCATATTATGGCGAAATAAGAGATGATGAATCCAGTATTAAATCATCACTTAAGACCGAAGTTGAAAATGCGATCGATAGAGCTATCCAGGTTGTTAGAAACAGGATCGATCAGTATGGAGTTTCTGAACCGGTAATACAGAAAAAAGGTTCAAGCAGGCTTGTTGTTGAGCTTCCCGGTGTAAGCAATGTTCAGGAAGTGAGAAAACTTCTTCAGGGAACTGCACTTTTAGAATTTAAACTTGTTATTGACCCGCAGATCGCTGTTAAGGTGATGGAAAAGATCAATACCTACCTTGCAGGCGGCAATCTCGACTCTCTTGTTAAGGCTGATAGTTTAACTAAGATAGCTAAACTTGATTCTTTAAAGAAAAAAGATACGACAGGAGTTACTAAAAATAATATTAAAAAAGATTCAACATCAATTACAGAGAAAAAGGATTCTACCAAGAAAGATATAACAAAAAAAGATACTACTAAAAAAGATTTAACCAAAAAAGACACCTCTAAAAAGAATACGACGAAGATGGATTCAATTAAGCCTGAAGATTCGAATTTAACCGGCTTGACTGATAGCAATGGCAATCCCCTTGATACTGGCAAACAATTGAGTGAAGAGGAGTTTAAAGCTAAGAATCCCTGGTTCTACCTTGTCCGCCCGCAGCAATTTCAGGATGGGACAGTAGCATGGTTTGTTCGTGAAGCTGATAAACAAAAAGTTCAGAAGTTAATTGAGAAGAAAGAAATTCAGGATCTGATACCAACTGATGTGAGTTTTGCATTCAGTAACCGCTCGACTTTTGTTGACGAAGGAGAAAAGATCTACCAATTCTACATATTAAAAAGAGATCCGGAACTAACTGGCGGTGTTGTAGTAAATGCAAGGTCAAACATTGATCCATCTAATAACACTCCGGTTGTTTATATGGAGATGAACAGTGACGGGTCGGCAGACTGGGCAAGAATAACGGGTGCAAATATCAATAAACAAATAGCAATTGTTCTGGATAACGTAGTTTATTCAGCTCCAGTTGTGAGAAGCAAAATTACAGGCGGAAGCTCGCAGATCGAAGGAATGGCAAATATTCAGGAAGCAAAGCTGCTTGAGATAGTACTTAAAGCCGGTGCACTTCCTGCTCCATTAACAATTATTGAAGAAAGAACAGTCGGACCATCGCTTGGAGAAGACTCGATTCAGAAGGGTTTATACTCGTCTATAATTGCGTTAATCCTTGTAGCCCTGTTCATGATCGTTTACTATCGGTTTGCAGGCTTTGTCGCAGACCTTGCTTTACTGTTTAACATGGTAGTGATAATGGGAATCATGGCCAGCTTCCATGCTACTTTGACTTTGCCCGGTATTGCGGGACTTATACTTTCAATCGGTATGGCGGTTGACTCCAACGTTCTGATCTATGAACGTATAAGAGAAGAATTGCGGGGCGGCAAGCCTATTAGAACTGCCATTGAAATTGGCTACAATAAAGCTTTTTCTGCTATTATGGATGGGCACGTTACATCAATAATTACCGCTATTATTTTGTATCAATTTGGTACAGGCCCCATCCAGGGTTTTGCTTTAACTCTTTTGATAGGTTTGATCGCCAATTTATTTACTGCTATTGTAATGACAAGGATCATCTTTGATGTTATGACAGGAAAAGGCAAAACTTCAATTAACTTTGGATAATTAAATTAGAAAACTGAAATGCATTTTTTTCAAAATACAAATATAGATTTTTTAGGCAAGAGAAAACTTTTTTACATCGTTTCTCTATCAGTGATAGTTATCGGGCTCGCGGTTTTCTTTGCAAAAGGGCTTGTAATCGGAATTGATTTTGCCGGCGGCACTGAAGTACTTGTGAGATTTCAGAAAGATGTACCGATTGAACAGATCAGAACCGCGATGTCAACGGCAAAGATCGATGGAGCAGAGATCAAAACCCTGGGCAGCGAAAGAGATATTCTTATCCGTACGCCTGAGCAGGGTGAAGGTACTGCCGTTAGTGATAACATCAGGCAGGCATTAACTACCGGCATTCCTGATAATACTTTCGAAGTACTCAGGATCGATAAAGTTGGTCCCAAGATCGGAAAAGAACTTACAACATCTGCTATATACGCAACGATATTTTCTCTAATAGCAATACTCATTTACCTTGCATTCAGGTTTGAGTTCGTATATGCCGTAGGTTCAGTTCTTGCTTTGCTTCATGACGTGCTGGTTACACTGGGATTGGTTGCCATTTTCGGGTATTTGTTTCCAGACCTGCATCTTGAGCTTAACCAGGGTATGGTGGCAGCATTTTTAACGCTTATAGGTTTCTCGGTAAATGATACGGTTGTTGTTTTTGACAGGATTAGAGAGAATATCAAGCTTTACAAAAGTGAAGATATTTATCATGTTATGAACAGGAGTTTAAATTATACCTTAAGCAGAACTATCATAACTAACGGAACAGTATTCATAACTGTGTTAATATTGCTGATATTTGGCGGTGAAGTTAACAGGAGTTTTGCGTTTACATTTCTGATAGGTATAATAACCGGTACGTATTCATCAATATACACTGCCGGCGCATTCGTTGTGGATATCAAGAATTTCATGGATAAAAACAAAAAAGGAATCATCCCCGGTAAATTATCGGTCAAGAAAGCATAGATTTTCAGAGCTCTTACTTTCAAGAGAAATAATATGAGGACTTATCATGCCTGCTAATTCAGTAATAGGATTGCAATGGGGCGATGAAGGCAAAGGCAAAATTGTTGACCTTTTGGCTCGTAACGCCGATTATGTTGTTAGATACCATGGCGGAAATAACGCCGGACATACCGTAGTACTTGGTAATAAAAGATTCTTCTTCCGATTAACCCCTTCCGGAATATTCCATAAAAAGACTAAAGCAATCATTGCTAACGGTGTTGTACTCGACCCCGAAGTGCTTATTACTGAGATGGATATACTGAAAAAAGAAGGCTTAAATCTCAAAAATAAGCTGTTCATTTCTCCAAGATGTCACTTAATTCTCCCCTACCATAAAGAACTGGATATTGCATACGAAAATGCACGAGGTAAGAACAAGCTTGGTACTACCCGCCGGGGTATAGGCCCTGCTTATTCAGATAAAGTGAGTTATAACGGTATCCGCGTTTATGATCTTCTGGACTGGAACAGCTTTACAGTCCTATTCCGGTTCCAGGCTAAGATCAAAAATAAGATACTTAAGACATTTGGTGTTAAACCAATTAATATAGATTCAGCGCTTACCTTACTTAAGAAACAAAGAACCCGGCTTTTACCGTTCATAAAGGATTCCTTTGAGATCTTAAACGATGCCGTTTCAAAAAAGAAGAACATTCTATTTGAAGGAGCACATGGCATTATGCTTGATCTCGACTGGTCTCCCTACCCTTTTGCAACAGCATCAAATACTGTGATTGGCGGGATCAATACAGGTTCAGGATTGCCTGTGAAATCCATAGATAGCGTAATAGGCATTGTCAAAGCATTTACTTCAAGAGTTGGAGAGGGTCCATTACCAACTGAATTACACGGCAGACTTGCTGATGCAATACGAGAAAGAGGAGCTGAATACGGCACAACTACAGGCAGGCCAAGAAGGATAGGCTGGCTTGATCTTGAATCTGTAAGGTTTTCATGCAAGATCAATAATGTCGCTGAGATAGTTATCACAAAGCTTGATATTCTAAGCGGTTTATTGGAGTTAAAAATATGTACCGGTTATATGCTGAATGGAAAGTTTGTTCATTATGCGGACTGCGGGTATAAAGAGCTTGCTAAAGTGAAACCTGTTTACAGGACGTTCCCGGGCTGGATAGAGGATATTTCTGAGATTAGGAAGTTCAGCAGTTTACCAAAAGAATGCAGGAATTATCTGAATTTCATTAAGAAATTTCTAGGAGTGAAGATCAAGTTTGTTTCCGTTGGCGCTGAGCGCAATGCGAATGTAAAGATGTGAATTGAATAACTTAACACACCCTCTACGAGTCTTCGACTCGAAGAGTCGTAGACCGTCTTCACCTACGGTGAATCCACCCCTGCCTGCTGCAGGCAGTCCTCTCAAGAGGGGAATTATTTACTAAGTTCTCATTTTTGAAAATTTCAATAAAATAAAAAAGGGACAAAACGAAATTTTGTCCCTTTTGCATTAAACAGCATTAAAAATTATTTCTTGTCGATCTTCGCATTAAATAATCCGCCTTCAGTATGGCCGCTCCTGAAAGTGGAATAGTACCATCCGCCCTTTAATTCTCCACTAACAATATTAGCATTTAAGAAGACATTTGCATCGGCAATTCTTGGATTAGTATTAATATTAATGAAGTTCTGCTTATCATTATAATAACCCTTTAATTCACCACCCTCCATTGTCGTAAAACCCTGGTAAATGGTGTCCTTGGTGAGTTTTGATATAGTGTATGAACCGCTCACAAGGTAATCTCCTGATCCTGTCGTCTGTTTTGTAATTGAATCGAAAGTCATCAATCCTTCAACCAGCGATGTTCCGGAACTATCTGTAAGAATATATTGATACCGGCCTTTTTTTAGCGCCAGAGATGAATCTGAATCCGAACCCGAACATGAGCTTAGTATTAAAACTGCTGCAATTGAAATTAAGCCAATTATTTTCATCATTTTACCAATACCATTTTTTTGATTTCTGAATAGACCGATTTGTTATCTCTGTTAACATCAAGTTTATACAAATATACTCCCGATGCTAAGTTTAAGCTGTTCGCATCTAAGTTGTATGAAAATATACCAATTGGATAGTAATTACTATTTATTAAAATAGCTATTTCCCTGCCGGTTATATCATATATTTTAAGGCTTACTAGCCCATCTTCAGGCAGCGCGAATTTTATATTTGTTACAGGATTAAACGGATTTGGGTAATTCTGGAGCAAGCTGAAAAACAACGGCGCTTCAGAGGAATTAAGCGGGTTATCTAAACAAAGTGCCTGGTTATACCTCAGGTTGATTGTATCGCGAGGTAATGACCCGAATCCCCTTGTTAAGTTTATTGCTCCATTTAAATGGCAATAACTCATAATTGTACCATTGTTATTTGCAAATGTACCCGTTACACATGCACCCTCAGATTGATAACATGAATCGATCTGTCCGCTTACAGTCGGCCAAACACAAGCGTGTGTATGCATAGAGCCAAAATTATGGCCGGTTTCATGTGTGATAACCATAACTGTCCATGAATAAGTGGGATAGGGCTGATAGTTTCCTTCGATATTACTGAAAGCATACCTTCCGGACTGGCTGGAAGGCTCATAAGACTGGCATAGAACTCTTATCCATGCAATACCGCCAAGCAATTGCCCATGTCCGGTGGAAAGCAAATGCGCCAAATCTCCTGTAAATGCATTCTTTGTCCTTGTGCCAAAAGCTTTCAAAATTTCATCTGACCCGCTAAGGTTCGCATATGGATCTGTTGAAGTATAAACTGAAACACTTGGAACCATATTGACAGTGATGCTTTCATTCTGGTAAAGTGTTTTTACATGCAGAAAAACTCCGCTTACGAAAGCCGCTGTTGCAGTTGCGCTGCTACCATTATCCTGGTACATTTTATAATCACATGTAAAATTAATATCAACAGGTGATATTGTAGCTTCGGCGTTGCCAATATTATTACTATTATGTGCCGGAGTTCTATAGAATTTGTCATAAGCGTCACCGGACCCGCACTCAAAGCCGGGTTTGGTAATAACATCCAGATCATTATATAGAATATACTCACTTGTCAGGTTCTTTTTATCATCCTTAAGAGCGCCAAGAACGAAGTTCCCGTTATCAGTTGAGAATATTCCCATTACATTGTTCTCAAAGACGCTTAATGAAACAATTGAGTTCTCATCACCCTTAATAATACCGCTGTAGAAGTTACCCTGGTTAAAGTTCTCTTCTTTTACCTGGCCATTACCAATTGATCTGACTTTAATTCCTTCAGGGTAAGGATTTACTTTTACAAGCTCTGCCTCAATATCTTTATTATTTGGACCCTTTAGCATGAGTGTGATTGTCTCCGGTTTTGAAGAATTCAATTCACTGAGTGCATTTACATCAATTGTGAAAAAAGATGCTTTATTGACAAACGTATTTAACGCTTCAGAATTATCCTTATTGCTTTGTTTAAACAGGCTAATGCCGACAAAGCTTCCTGTGTTTTTCATGCCTTTTACTAATTCTGCATTAGTGTTTTTGTGCTTAACACTACTATTAAAAACCACTTCTGTATTCGCTCCTGAATTAAATGCGCTGAAACTGAATAGCAGAGCTATTGCCAGAATTGAAAAGACAAGAATGTTTAATCTATAAACTTTTTTCATATATTTAAAATTATTTAAGTTCGCTTGAATTATGGTTGAAGCTATTTCTACCATTATTTTCAATACTGGTTTCAGCACCGGTAATTGTCTGGCTGTAATACAGTATCCTGTTGTTATTAATGCCCGTTAAGAGAAGTTCATTGTTCTGAGTGAAATTATAACTGTACTGTACCCCGGAATCAGTATATGTTAAGGTAGAGCCTGAAATTGAGTATGGTCTGCTTATCGCACTTGCATCAGGACATTGCAGTGTGGCTGTTCCCCCTGTAGAACTTGGATAATTTACAGTCTCACCTGGACAAATATCAAGTGTTGTACCTGCATTGTATATCAATGTCCAGCTCCCTGTAATATCACCGGTTGGATTACTATTGAGGATCTCCTCGCAATCAGAACCAATGAATGGAAGTGAAAGCAGCATTAAACCCGTAATAATGCGTAATGATAGTTTCTTGTACATATTATTCATAAATAATTAAGTTAATTTGTCCTAAATATAATTATCAGAATATTAATACACAACAAGTTTTACAAATAATTACAGTTTTTCAGCAAATACGGTATGAACAATGCCAAGAAAGTTGTTTTTTTCCCCATTTACTTTGAATCCATTTTGGAGCAGCTTTTCAGTATACTCTCTAACAGGCAGGAAATTATCCACGGAATCAAACAGATAGCTATATGCATACTGGCTACCTGCCATCTTATTTCCGATCTTGGGAAGGACTTTCTCGAAGTACTGCTTAAATATTCTGCCTGCAATCGTGCTATTCAAAGGTTTAAACATTTCAATGGTAACAAAAGATGCACCGGATCTTAATACTCTGCAAATTTCCTTTAAACAGTTATCCAAGTTCTGAAAATTCCTAACGCCAAATCCAATACCGCAGAGATCAAAGGTGCTATTGCTGAAAGGTAAATGCTCGGCTTCTGCTCTAATAGGAAGATTGATACTCTTATCAAGCTTTTTCATGTCAATCTTAAGCATCTCTATGGAAAGGTCTGCAGAGTATATTTTTTTGGGATTTAGTTTCTGGAACTCAAGGCCTAAGTCACCCGAACCGCACGCAAGATCAAGTATTATATCGTACTTATTACCGCTGTTTGAAAGGAATTTTACTGCCTGTTTACGCCACCGGTTATCCTGGTAACCGCTTAAAAGATGATTAAGCCTGTCATAAGTAGGAGATATCTCATCGAACATCTTCCCTACGAATTTCTTATCTTTGGAAAATTTCATTAATTATTTGAACCTGAGCGAAGTAATGGGGTTTAGCCTCGATGCCATGTAGGAAGGAATAACTGTAACAAGAATACTGAGCAACACAGCAATAACGGTTATCATTATGCCTGTACTCCAGTCGATAAGAAGCGGAACTGTGGACATATAATACAAGTCCGGTATCTTAACAAGATCGTACTTAAGCTGCAAGAAACAGAGTCCGTAACCCAATACATTACCCAGGATTATTCCTGCTACAGAGATTAACATTCCCTGGAAGAAAAACACCATCGTAACATCAGTATTCTTGGCTCCGAGTGATTTCAATATCCCGATCGTCTCGGTCTTTTCCAGCACAAGCATTAGCAGGAATCCTATAATATTTATTGCCGCAACTATGATTATTAAACCCAGAACTATCGGAATGGGCTTTTTTTGCAGGTCAACCCATGTGAAAAGACCTTTGTAGAGCTGGAATACATTCTTTGCATTATTGTTGGGATAGTCAATGTTACTCCGTATTTCCTGTGTTGTTGTTCTGATCTTCTCTGTATCCTTCAAAAAGACCTCAATTCCGGTAACATACGGCCCCATGGAAAAAAGTTTTTGAGCATCATTAAGCGCAGTATACAGCAGCACATCATCGTATTCCTTTAAGCCGGATTCATAAATACCAACTACCTTAAAACCTTTTACGCTAGGAGTATTGGCTGCAGAAGGAATTCCCACAGTTGCAATTATGAATACCTTGCTATCCAGACCGATACCCAGCTTTGAAGCAAGCTTATTGCCGATTACGATACTTGAAAATGCTGTATCAGATTTTCCTAGATCACCGGTACCGGAAATTATTTTTCTTTGGGAAGCAAAAACATTGTCCTCATTTCTTACTCCCTTAATAATAATGCCTTCAGTTCTTTCCTTAAACTTTATCACTGCCTCTTTTTGAACAAAAGGCTGTGCCATTGCAACACCGAAATGTTTTGAGCTGTCATTAAGGTCATTAAGAAGCTTCTGATAGTCGGCAATCCCCTCTTTTTTAAAAGATAGAACCTGGATATGCGATGAAAGTGATATTGTTTTTTCGGTTATCTCTTTTTCAAAACCGTTGAGCACCGAGACAGCTATGATCAATGCCGCTACTCCAATAGCAATCCCCGCAATTGAAATGAAAGTGATAAAGGAGATAAATGATGACTCACCTTTAGACCTCAAAAACCGCTTTGCAAGAAAGAAATTTATCATTCTATATGGATTAACTAAAACTCCATTAAATAACTTTTTATAAATTCATCGATATTGCCATCCATTACGGCCTGAGTATTGCTGGTTTCATAGTCAGTACGGTGATCCTTAACCATATTGTATGGATGGAATACATAGCTTCGTATTTGACTGCCCCATTCGATCTTCTTCTTTGAATTCTCTATCTTATCCTGTTTAGCCTGCTCTTTTTCCTTTTCAAGCTGGTAGAGCTTTGATTTCAGCATCTTCAATGCATTTGCACGGTTTTGATGCTGTGAGCGCTCATTCTGGCATTGTACAACGATTCCTGTGGGTGTATGAGTAATCCTGATAGCAGTTTCCACCTTGTTAACATTCTGCCCGCCAGCTCCACCGCTCCTGAATGTATCAACCCGAATATCAGCCGGATTTATCTCAATCTCAATATTATCATCAACTATAGGATAAACGAAAACTGCGGCAAAGGAAGTATGCCTTTTCTTGTTTGAATCAAATGGTGATATCCTGACGAGCCTGTGAACTCCATTTTCAGCCTTTAAATAGCCGTATGCGTACTTGCCTGTTATTTCCAGAGTAGCGCTTTTGATTCCGGCACCATCACCTTCCAGCAGATCAACAACCTCAGCCTTAAAGCCCTGCTTTTCGGCATACCTTAAGTACATTCGCATTAGCATTTGAGCCCAATCCTGCGCCTCTGTACCGCCCGCACCGGAGTTTATGTTCAGGATTGCATCCCTGTCGTCATCGGCATCCCTCAGCATATTCTTGAATTCGGCATCACCAACAAGCTTTGAAAGCTTTTCAATGTCCTTTTCAAATACTTCTTCAAGCGTAATATCTGATTCTTCTTCTGCAAGGGCCAAAAGTGATTCCATATCGTTATACCTTGTATCCAGATTCTTCCAAAGCTCTATCCATTCATTATTGCTGTTTATTTCCTGCAAAACCTTCTGAGCTTCGGTATTATCATCCCAAAACCCGGGCTCGGATGTTTTTGCCTGGAGCTTATCTACTGTTTCCTGTTTGCTCGTGATCTCAAAGGAACCTCCTTAGATCATCGATCCGTTTCTTAACTTTCTTCAATTCTGATTTACTGTAATCGAACATGTTTTTAATCCTGAGCGCAGCGAAGGATCCAATCCTCATTCTGCTATATTTTAGTTTAACTAATGTTCTTTAACTTATAATAATTTAATGTAGTTATAGGTCGTAGGAACGCAGTCCTGTAGGGAATGCATTTATGCGATTTATCTGAACCCGTGGCAAATTGCTATTCATGATAATTAACCCTACAACTCATTCATTGTTAAAATGCATTCCCTGCTGTTTCCCCCTTCATACATTGAATCTTTGTAGGGAGTGCATTTGATCGATTAATATAGTCCTAAACTTAATTCAAAATCTGACAAAAACCTTCCCCCAAAATAATCCCCAAAATGCACTCCCTACGTTAACAATAATCAACTCATCACGGCTTTTCAATTTCCATCATCAGCAATGCGGAAGCCAGAGTTTTACCCTGTGCATCATTCTTAAGAGAAACAGTTCCCCCACCACCAAGAGTATTGTGAAGCACAAAATTCAGTGCATTAATATTCGGCATTTCGTATCTATCCACTTCACCCAGGCAGATACCCTCAAAATGCTTCTTTACAGCCTCAGCAGTTACTTTTTCCCTTATAATGGAGTAATCTTCCTTCTTGAAGGCAATCAGCCCTACATTGGCTGCATCGCCTTTATCACCTGATCTGCCGTGGCATATCTCTTTTAATTGAATTTTTGGCATATTTCTTCATTCCCATGCAAATGGGAATCCAAATAATTTCTTAAATTTCACAAAATTAGTGAAAAAATAAGTAAACTGAAATGTATTATTGTTATCTTGATAACTAATTTCATTACAAAACACTGGATTGGAAAGATGATAATTGGATTCTTTTGGATGGGATTTAACTTTCTAGGTTAGTAAGAGAACATCTCCTTTAAATGGCGTCTGATATTCATCTGACGCATGTCAGGTACATACCTGACACCAATTCTATTTATTGATTCTACCCTTTCGGATGCGCCTTCTCATACACTTTCTTAAGCCTGTCAATTGAAACATGAGTGTAAATTTGCGTTGTTGATAGGCTTGAATGTCCGAGGAGGTCCTTTACAGCGCGGATATCTGCTCCGTGATCGAGTAAATGCGTAGCAAAAGAGTGGCGTAAAACGTGGGGTGATTTCTTCTTCAGCTCTGAGACCCTTGAAATGTACTGATTGGTTATTCTGTTCAATAAAGCGGGATACAGCTTTTTCCCGTTTTTGCCATTAAAAACTACTCCGTTATCAAAATCAACTGCCTTCTCGGAGAAATACTCTTCTCTTTTTTCAAGGTAAGCTGATATTGCACCGATTGCAAGTAATCCAACCGGAATAATTCTTTCTTTCCTGCCTTTACCGCGGACCTTAATTGTACAATTATCAATATAAATTCTATCAACAGTCAAATTAATGAGTTCGCTTAGTCTTATGCCCGAGCTGTAGAATAACTCTATTATTGCCCTGTCACGGGTTCCCCAGATATCATTTTTGAAATTCTTAGGATCAAGCAAGTTGTTTAGCGATGTTTCATCAATCACAGTAGGCAGGTTTTTAGGCAGCTTAGGGAATATCAGGTTACGCGAGGGATTTTCAGAAAACAGTTTCTTCCTGTTTAAGAATTTATAAAACGATTTCAAGGTAGATATCTTGCGTGAAATTGTCCGCTTCGAGAATTTCACCTCGCGATTCTGCACGAAGTTTGCAATGAAGCGTTTCAGATCCTCTTCTTCAATATATTTAAGCTCAATTTTAGATTCAGTATTATCGCCAAGTTTAGCAATATAAATGTAAAGGTCGTTCAGGTCCTTTACATAATTCAGCAGCGTATGCCTTGAATAGTTCTTTTCGTTTATAAGGTATGATGAAAATTTATCAATTGCTCTTATCAGATTCATCAGATCGCATCCGATAAACTGGAGAAATTAAAATTACCAACCTTAAGCGGCGGCACATGTATCTGCATCGTTCCGGTTTCAGCACCAGCAGCTTTCTCCGGCTTCCCTGCCTCAATCAGATTCTGAAAAACATTCATCGGGCTTTCATTGAACCTGAAATTCTTTACAGGTCTTATTATCTTGCCGTCTTTCACTTCAAATACGCCATCCCTTGTTAAACCCGTAAGCAGCATTGATTGCTGGTCAACCGACCTAATATAATAAAACCTGGTGACAAGTATCGCATTATCAGTCTCACTTATCATTTGGTCAAGCGATTTCTCAGAACCGCTCATCAGAATATTTGACGGATTAGCAATAAACGGTTCACCGGTTTTTTCTGCCCAATACCTTGACCTCTCCAGGTTCTTTAATATACCACCCTCAAACCAAACTACTCTGTTCCTTGGCTCACCTTCTTTGTTAAAGGGAATTGAAGGAGAATTAATATCTGAAGGATAAGAGAAAATTGTAACATTTGGGTTTGCAAGCGATTCACCTATTCTGTTTCCGCCCCCGGTTTTAGAAAAATAACTTCTTCCTTCATCGGCTTCTCTTGCATTCATGTAATTTATGCAAATTCCAAGCATATCTGCCGCTGCCGCCGGTTCCAGAATGACTTTATATCTTCCGGGCTTTATTTCAACAGGCTCTTTCGAAAGTATCGATCTCTTGATAGCTTTATCAGTTAATTCTTTTTGTTTAAGATCATTTATATTCACGAAGTTCTTTTCAAACCTCGCTGAGCCTGTTCCGTCATTGGTCCTGATTGTTGCGGAGTAATCCGCAAGCGTGTACTTATTATACGCAAAAAGACCAACAGTATTCATAACTGCGTTAAATGTCAATGAATCTTCGAAATAGCCCGCCGTAGTAACATTCTTACTTGTAGATTCATTAATAATATAAGAAAGAATTCCAGATCTCTCATCGCTCGAAAGTTTTTCAGTATCTGCGGAATAATTTAGAGCATCCAGATACTCCTGCTTTCCAAGCGGAGTCATGAATTCTTTATTATCCGGCGAACGCCTGGCTATTTCTTCTGAACTCCGAACAGCCTGTTTAAGAGAATCTTCATCAAACTTATTGGTTGTTACACTTCCTGATTTCCTGCCAATATTGCTGCTTATTGTGAGAGCTAATCCGTCTGAAAATCCGTTTGTGGTGAGGGAATTTCTTGCAAAGCGCAGATTATGGATATTGCTTCCTACAAGCAGCGCTGTTGCGGAATCTGCCTTAGAGTATCCGAGAATTTTATTCAGCAGGTTTTTGGCTTCATTTTCGTTAAGTATCAATTTATTTGCCTGCCTCCTCAGATGTATTGAGAATATTTACTTTTCTGAATCTTGCAGGTGAAGCGCCATGGCTAACCGGAGAGAGCTGACCAGGCTCACCTTTGCCGCAGAAGAAAGATCCGCCCAGCATGTATTCGCTTTTATCGCAAATGGCATCGCATGAATTCCAGAAATCTACCGTGTTGCCCTGGTATGCCACATCTCTCAGCATACCGGTAATCTTGCCATTCTTTATATCCCAGAACTCCTGCCCTGTAAATTGAAAATTATACCTTTGCATATCAATGCTCCAGCTTCCGCTGCCTTTAATGTAAATGCCGTCTTCGGTATCTGCAATGAGATCACTCAAAGACAATTTATCCTCGCCCGGCATTAAAGATACATTAGGCATTCTTTGAATAGGAAAATGCGCCCAGCTATCGGAATACGCACAGCCGTTGGATGAAGATTCACCGATGAACCTTGCAATTTCCCGGGTTGTCTGGTATCCTGTAAACCTGCCTTCTTTTATTAAGTCCCACTCGGTTGTTTTAACTCCGTCATCATCATATCCTCTTGTGGCAAGTCCGTCTTTTTGTGTCCTGTCACCCTTCATATTGATATGCCTGCTGCCGTACTGCAGTTTCCCAAGCTTATCGGTTGTCATAAAGCTGGTTCCGGCGTAATTTGCTTCATATCCCAGCGCTCTATCAAGCTCAGTTGGATGCCCGCAGGATTCGTGTATAGTAAGCCAAAGATGTGTCGGGTGAAGAATAATATCACGTTTACCGGGAACAACGGTCGGCGCTTTCAATTTCATTTTTGTATGCTCAACTGCTTCTTCAACATCGCTCATAAAATCATATTCTTCAACATAATCATATCCTTTACCGATCGGCACTGAAAAACTATCCCTTGATTCAAATATACCGGTAACTTTATCAACAACGGTTACTTCAAATTGCGGCCATATCCTGTGAAGATCCTGTTTTATATATGATCCTTCTGAGGAAGCAAAATATTTCCATTCGTTCACACTCCATATAAATGAAGCACAGAAGTCCGCACCAATTGATCTTGCCTTTTCGTTTATTTTGAACAACAAATTAACTTTGTCATCAATCGAAACATCGAATGAATTTTTCTTTATAGGGGTTTGCCATGTATCATTGTAAACGGGGTTCGGCGCTAACTGAACCTTATTCAACTGAATTTTGCTGTTTGCTTCTGCAATTTGGCAGGCAAGCTCAATAGCTTTGATAACTTCAGTTTCTGTAAAAGTACTGCTTGATGAAAATCCCCATGTACCGTTTTTAAGAACTCTTACGTTGAATCCAAAATTCTCGGTCTCTCTGATAGACTGAATTATCTGCTCTCTTGTATTAATGTTTTCAGAGCGGAAATTACTAAGGCAAAAATCAGCGTATTCAGCGCCAAGTTGTTTGGCCCGGAACATGGCTGAGTCTGCAATTTTTTTTATGTAATTATCATCTAAGGAATTGCGGAGGGTTGCTGCATCATTTGATCTCAATATATCGCTCCCTATAGAATTGGCAAAAACGGCTCCCGGCAAGGCAAGTGAGCAGGATTTAATAAAGTTTCTGCGCCTCATTATTTATGATTAAACTGTTTTAAGCAGTCTCTACTGCATCTTTTGAATCTATTTCCACTTTATGCTTGCATTCAGGGCATTCAAGATATTCTCCCTTTTTCTTTGAATATTTCTCAAGCATGTAAGTACTTCCGCACATTTCGCATTTTGTTTCCCGCGGCTTGCTGTTTGATATAAAATCACAGTCAGGGTAACGGGTACAGCCATAAAATGTCTTTTTGGATTTTAATGCTTTCCTTCCGAGAATTTCACCCTCTTTACACTTAGGGCATTTTATACCAAGAGTTATCGGCTGGATATTTTTGCAATCCGGATAAGTTGAGCATCCCAGGAATTTCCCATACTTGCTTGATTTAACCACCATCGGGTTACCGCACAGAATACAGATTTTTCCTTCGGCAAGCTCCTGGTGTTCTTCCTGTTCACCCGGTAACGGCTTGGCATTCTTGCACTTCGGATATTTGCTGCAGGAGAGGAATCTTCCGTTCCTTCCCCATTTGATAAGCATTTCTCCGCCACATTTATCACATATGATATCTGTTTTCTCTATCAGCGATTCCTTGATTTCTTTTGTTTTCTTATTAAGGAATTCAAGATCAAGATTAAACGGTAGATAAAAATCATCCAGAACTTTCTTGTAAGTCAGATCACCCTCAGCAATTTTATCAAGTTCTTCTTCCATTTGCGCAGTGAATTTGACACTTATAACATCACTAAAATGCGTCGCAAGAAGCCTGTCAACAGTCTGGCCAAGCTCGGTTGCATAAAGCTTTCTATCGGTCAAGTCGCAGTATGTCCTGTTTATAATAGTAGAAACTATAAATGCATATGTTGAAGGACGGCCAATACCCAGATTATCCAACTGCTTTATCAGGCTGCTTTCTGTGTACCTGGGAGGCGGATTTGTAAAATGCTGCTTCTTAAAAAGTTCTTCAAGATCAAGTATATCGCCAATCTCAATTTCTGCCGGGATAGAAAATTCATCTTCTGTATCTTCCTTCTCTTCTTCAAATACATCATCGTAAAGCGCCAGGAATCCTTTAAATTTTATCGTTGAATCTGTAGTCCTGAACTGGTAGAAATTTGGTGTTTTGCTGCTGCCGTTAGTAGATTCATTAAATGTATCTATCAGGAGTGTGATCTGGTCTGATACTGAATTCTGCATCTGACATGCAACAAATCTTTTCCAGATAAGATCATAAAGTTTGTACTGATCTAAAGTAAGGTCATTTTTAAGGCTTTCGGGTGTGCGCCAAACTGAAGTTGGCCTAATGGCTTCATGTGCATCCTGTGTATTTTCTTTTTTCTTTGAATAAACTTTTGGTGAAGCAGGTAAAGACGCTTTGCCAAACTTTTCGAGTATATATCCCCTTGCTTCACTAACGGCATCTTCGCTCAGTCTAGTTGAGTCAGTCCTCATATATGTTATCAGGCCTGTTAATCCTTCGTCACCGATATTAATACCCTCATACAGTTTCTGTGCCTGCATCATGGTCTTTTTAGGCGCAAAACGCAGCCTGACGGAAGCATCCTGCTGAAGTGATGATGTTGTAAAAGGCGGGTAAGGATTGCGCTTAACCTCTTTTTTGATAATATCCGAAACCTTGTAAAGTTTGGATCCAAGATCGCTGATTATTTCATCTGTTTCAGATTCGTTCTTGATCCTTGGGTCTTCGCCATTGAACTTAAACGCAGTATCATTTCTCACTATAAGCTTCGATTCAAATACTTTGTTCTTATCTCTATCTTTGAAATTCGCAAGAACACTCCAGTATTCCGTCGGTACAAATTTCTTTATTTCAGCTTCTCTTTCACAGATAAGCCTTAAGGCAACTGACTGAACTCTTCCGGCAGATAGTCCATAATAGATTACTTTCCATAAAAACGGGCTTACTTTATAACCCATGATCCTATCAAGTGCACGTCTTGCCTGCTGTGAGCTGACAAGTTTTTCATCTATTTGCAGAGGATTATTAATGCCTTCTTCAACACCTTTTTTCGTGATCTCGTTGAAAAGAACCCTGTATATGGGCTTCTTCTTGCTCTTAACTTCCTGAGCGATATCGTACGCTATCGCTTCACCTTCGCGGTCAGGATCTGTTGCTATGTATATATTTTCTGCGCTTTTTGAAAGTTCTTTAAGCTCTTCAATTATCTTTTCTTTTCCGGGAATAGTTTCATAGGTAAGCTCATAGTTGTTTTCAAAATCTACGCTGATTTTACTTTTCGGCAGGTTCTTAATATGCCCTACCGAAGCAATTACTTTGTAATTCTTCCCAAGATATTTATTTATTGTCTTTGCCTTCGAAGGAGATTCAACTATTACGAGTGATTTAGCCATTTAGAATATTATGTTCAGTAATAAATCTGTTATTAATGTATTGTGTCAATGAGTTGCATCAATGAATTGTATCTTTGGTATTTATCATCATTCTGCTGTTTGTATCGGTCATGTCTTCAATATCCAGCAGGTAAGTTGCAATGATCATCTTCATGTCTTCTTTATCTACCCTGTTGTAGCTTGAGACCATTATCTTATCTATAATAAGATCAATATCCATATTATTGATAAGCCCAAGCTCTTTGATCTGTATCAAATAACCATATGATTCCGGTGAAATAACGCTCTGCTCTGCATCATGAAGGAAACGCTGTGAACGCGTATCAGACTTTTTATCTATGAATATCTTTTCACCAGCGTAGATCTTTGAATATACCCAGCTAAAAGCTGTATTGATCTCGTTAGCTGTATATCCAAGATTTTCAAGCTTATTCATATCAACATCTGTAAGCTGCTTGTTATTTTTGAGCTCGCTTAAGAGGTAAACTATTATTTCAATTATCTTTTCGTATAACATGAGTTTTTAATTGCTTAGATAAAAATCTTCCTTTTGCCTGATTATTTCCTTTTGCTTAACTGTCCTATCATCATAGCCTGCCAGATGAAGGCATCCATGTATAATAACCCTTTTGAGTTCCATTTTGTATCCCGATCTGTAAACAGTTCCGTTTTTCTTAACAGTATTTAAGGAAATAAAGATCTCGCCCTCAATTTCTTTCTTATTATCATTGTAGGGGAACGTAATGATATCAGTATTATAATCGTGACCCAGGAATTTAGTGTTTATGCGCTTTATATCCCTGTCATTACCAAAATTTAACACAATTTCACTAAACCGGCAATCCTCGCCATCCATTACTTTTGATACTAATCCCCGTACATTATCATGTGTTATAGGTAATCTGAACTCTGGGTGTATATTATTTATCAATATGCATTTTTTAGTGTAGAAATGGGGTTTCTTATCTCTTCTTAACAATAAAACCAATACCTAAATTCATTAAAATTAAAGTGTAACATTAACAAATTATCAAAACTTCTTATTTTACGACACTTAAAATATACAGAAATTTATTATTTGTCAAGAGGCAAAAAATCTTGAAATCCGGCTCCTTTGTTGAATTCCTTATACTGCTGGCAATAAAACATGTAATTCTTGGCATTTTGCTTTATTTTTTCAATCTCCTCTGGTTTCAGGTCTCTTATGATCTTAGCCGGAACGCCTGCAACCATGGTTCCTTCAGGTACTACAAACTTCTCTTTTACCACAGATCCCGCTGCAACAAGCGAAAATGAGTTTATATGACAATCATCAAGAAGCTTTGCCCCAATACCAATCAGCACAAAATCATCTATTCTGCATCCGTGAATTACGGCGCTGTGACCAATGGATATATCATTGCCAATAGATGTCGGAAACTTCTTATATGTAACATGCACCATCGTCAAATCCTGGATATTCGTTCTTTCTCCGATACGGATATAATTTACATCTCCCCTAACGACAGTATTAAACCATATACTTGAATCCTTACCAATTTCAACATCGCCTATGATATGTGCGCCCTCAGCAATCAAAACTGATTCATGGATCTTCGGATATTTATTCTGATACGGAAAAATCATATTCAAATAGGAATTAACAATGAGCAATTAACAATTAATAATAAAAATCAAAATTGATTTCTACTCGGTCAAATGTATTACAAATTCTCAACCAAGGAACTTAAAATTTCAATACTCAATACTTTGGAGGTGTCCAGCCGGAACGCTTCCATGATTTCAACTCAAGCGAAATGTTACCAATCTCAACTTCAAGCTTCGCTTTTAGCGGAATCGATGCCGCATCATTGGAAAACCAGCCTGAAAAATTACCCGTCAACCCGAATACAGCTTTGAAATACAAAAACCCGTCAAGGAATACAGAAGAAATATCATAATCCACATCTGATATTTCAACATCCGTATTTTTTGAAACATAATTGATCTTCATTAGCGCCGTATCAGTATGCATTAAAACAGGTACATATTCCGTTTTATCTTTTCGGGCATTCAGCCGGGCATAATAAAATATCGATAGCCCGTCCTGGAATACAGTTGATGTACTGATCTTTTTATCCATCTCGATATTTTTATCGAATCCGGACTTTTTTACTGTTATAAAATTAGAGTCATAATTGAAATCACACACAAGCTCACTCCGTTTATCATCTTTGTATTCATATGCGGTAAACTTATGTGGCTTTAGAATTCCACCCTTGAGTTCAATTATGCTGATAAAATCATAATCTACATTTATGAATGGCAGCGAGTTATTTGATTTAAGCTTCGCAGTAGTTGTGAACAATCCCGGTTTACCTGCAATTGCAATAGTATTGAACTTTGCCCAGCCTATATTAATGAACGAGTAATTTACTTCGTAATAAAGTTCTTCTCCGCTATAGAGTACTTCTGATTGTGAAAAAGTCCTGCTGTTAACAAGTAACAGCAAGACCATTAAAAATCGGTGATATTTCAGAAGGTTCATCTGAGTTGAGCAAGCTTCTCCGCTTCAGGGAAAAGCTGCAGTGCTTTTTCCATTTGTCTATCTGTTGCAAGGAAAACTGCCATAGAGCCGTTATTGCCCCAAAGGTCTCTTGCTATAATTGATTTAATACTCATTGAGATAAAATCAGCATCCCTGTTCCACTCGTCTTCGTTGAACTGAACATTCTTTGATGCTGCCAGACTCTTAAAATCCTCCAGCATTGCAGGAGATACCTGGAAATTATCTCTGAATTTTATGTAATCAGAATATGTTGATTTAATATTTTCTCTGTTATTATCAAAATATGAATTTGCATATTCAAGGAACAGGTTCAGTCTTCTTAGCTGAACGGAGTAATTTGTCAATGTATCAAGCTTAACAATAAAATCTGGTGTTACGCCGCCGCCGCCATATACTGTTCTGCCGCCCATGGTCTTGAACTCAGGCCTTGATGTATCTTTAGTATCGTTGTTGTGATAAAGATTATCGCCTTCATCCTGGTTTAAGAGCATTTTCTTGTATTCGCCGCCCTCATATGGCTTCTGGATCAGCCTGCCTGATGGTGTATAGTATCTTGATGTAGTTACTCTCATTGCAGAACCGTCTGAAAGGTCATATTGCCTCTGAACAAGTCCTTTGCCGAATGTATTTTCGCCAACAATGATTCCTCTATCCCAATCCTGAATAGCCCCTGAAACGATCTCGCTTGCTGATGCCGAACCGTCATTTACCAGCACTACAAGCGGAATATTTATATATTCACCGCCTTCGGAAATGTACTCATCGTTATATGCAGGAATCCTGCTTTTTGTATAAACAATTTTCTTGCCTCTTTCAATAAACATGCTTGCCATTTTGAAAGCCTGGTCAAGGTAGCCGCCCGGGTTATTCCTCAGATCAAGCACCAGCTTCTTCATGCCGTTTTTCTTCATTTCGGCAAGCGCTTTTGAAAATTCATCATAGGTTGTTGCAGAAAACCTTGTAACTCTTGCATAGCCAACTTCGTTATTGATCATAAACGAAGCATCCACACTGTAAAGCGGAATTTTATCGCGTGTAATTTCAAAATCTATGAGGTTCGTGCTGTTGCCTCTTGCTATTGATACTGTAACTTTTGTTCCTTTTGCGCCTCTTAACTTTTTGGGCACTTCTTCTCTTGTCATTCCAATAGAGCTCACGCCGTCTATTTTAACTATCTTATCACCAGCCTGGATACCAAGAGCCTCAGAGGGTCCGCCTGAGATCGGAGTGATAATCGTAATAGTATCATTCACTATATCAAACTCAACACCAATGCCTTCAAAACTGCCTGAAAAATCTTCATTAATTCGTTTTAGCTGTTCCTGTGTTATATATGTTGAGTGCGGATCAAGCTCTCCGAGCATGCCTCTTATGGCAGCTTCGGTCAGTTTATCAGCGCTAACGTCATCTACATAGTTCTTTTGCACCAGTGTAAGAGCTTCATTGAATTTCTTGACATTATCAAATACATCGTCCCCCGAGGCGGCAGTATTCACTTTCATCCCCACCAAAACACCGATGGAAATCAACATTAAGAAAATCGGGATCAGATATTTACGTTTTTGCATTATTTATTGGTTATTTGCAGAATAAATTTGATTTTTCTATACTTATATACACAAATATAGCTAAATAAGTTTCATAATGAAAGATTTTGGTGAAAAACTATATATTGTGACATTTCAAAAGTTTCTGCGTCTTGGCACAACTTTTCAACAACTTAGTTCAACATTAATATTGAAATATTAAGATAAGCAGCAAAGCTCACCCAAATAATGTAAGGAACCAACAAGATTGAAGCCATTTTTGACACTTTGGAGAATCTTATTATAGAAATCAATATAAATATCCACAAAAGCAAGATTACAATAACTGATATCAAGACCTGATGCAATCCAAAAAAGATTATAGACCATAACGCATTTAGAATCAGTTGAACGAAAAATACTGCAATGGCTCCATTTGCTTTTTTACTGGCTGATTTCTTATTCCAAACTAAAAACAGTGAAATTCCCATAAGTGTGTATAAAGTGATCCACACCGGTGCAAAAATCCACCCCGGTGGATTCAGTGCCGGCTTTTCTAAAGCTGCATACCACATTGAGATTGATTCAATAGTGAAAAATGAACCAATGATACCTGCAAGCTGGCAAATAAGAATACATATAATTAACTTCAGAAAATTTTTCATAGATACAGCTGGTTTCATCTTACTCATTGATATTTTTAGGTATTCTCTTCTTAATCAAATTTATCTGCCCCCTGTGGTTAATTTCATCCTCAAAAACATGAAACCATATGAAAAAATTGTTGGCAGGTTTACCATTCCAGAAAGGCATTTCTTCATAAAGCCAATCGTCATCCACCGATTTAAGCATCTCCAGAACTTTATTTCTTTCATTCATCAATGCTTCAAGATAATAATCTATACTGTTTTCTTTAATATGTTCCCTTGCAGGCTCGCCTAAATACGAGGCATGCGCCCACTCTTTATCTTCTTCCGTTGTTAATTCTCTTTTTTGTAAGCTAAATATACGGTAAAAGAAATCAGTTGACGCAATATGCATCAGCAGAGCGCCTATTGAGTTGGCTTTTTCATCAAGAAGGTAATCTAATTGTGAGAGTGTTAAGTTTTGAACTGATTCAATTGTAACACTTCTTGCGTAATTCATCATTGAAACTAACTTGCTTATTTCGGGAGTGTATCCTTCTATATCAGTTATGAGGTAGTTGTTATTGCTGTTTGGCATTCAATTCGTAATTGATAATTCCTAAATCTTAATTGTTAGAGCCCCATTGTATGCCAAACAGTCTTGATCTCTGAAAAATTCTGGATATTACCAAGAGTTTCATAATGTTCATCATCAAAAATACCTTGCTTACCTTGTGGAACAGAATACACAAACCGCTTCACATTACCTGCACAGGCAGTTTGAACGTCTTTCTTGAATGACGAATTACTATCGGCATAATCAAAAGCATTCACATCCATATGTCCTGCTAAATGAGGAATAAGCTCTTTTTTCACCCCTGTAAGTATGTTAATTACTCCGCCGGGGATATCGCTTGTTGCGATGACCTCGGAAAATGATAAAGCCGGAAGCGGCGCGGTTTCAGAAGCTATAACTACACAAGTATTACCGCTCACAATTACAGGACAAATTCTGCTGATAAGAGAAAGTATTGGATACTCATTCGGCAGCAGAACACCAACAACTCCCGTTGGTTCTGCCATAGAAAAATTAAAGTAACCATTTTGCACTGGATTAACTGATCCTGCGAGCTGTGCCCATTTATCTGCAAATCCTGCATACCATATGATTCTATCAACTGCCTTCATAACTTCTCGTGCTGCCTGAGCGCGATCTGATGAAGTTGATTGCACTAATTCACTAGTAAACTGTTCTTTCCTGCCTTCGAGCATTTCTGCAAGTCTGTACAATATCTGCCCTCTTTCGTATCCCGTCTTGTTTGCCCAAGCTTTGTATCCACTGCGGGCTGCAACAACAGCATTCCTTACATCTTTCCTTGAAGCGCGGGAAACGTTGCAGATTTTCTTTTTTGTTTTGGGGTTCGTTGCAGTCATGTAACGCTCAGATTCAGTGCGGGTGAATTTGCCGCCGATAAACAACTTATACATTTTGGGGACTTCAAGTCTTGTACTCATTTTTGTAATGTACAATTAATTTCTGAATTTTCTTATTTCAGAGAATAATATTTTGCCATTAGAAGCTGAAAAGATCGGTTTTCCATTTTCTATAATAATTACCTGAGGGGACTCGTGTTCAACTGAAAAATCGTCTGCAATCTTTTGAGAAATAGATTTCTGAGATACTACATCAACCAGGAAAGTTTCCATGCCCATTTCACCTTCTGCCCACTCCCTTTCAAGTAATCGCTTCATTACAAAATCAATTACGCTTCCCGGCGAAAACCTGAATACAAGAATTCTTTGAGAAGCAGAAATTTCTTTAATTTCCCCGAGTTTTTCTTCGGTTTCTATATTGATCCAGTTCATTAATAAAAATTAAAGGTCTAGCTAAAAGAATAACTAAACCCGGATTATATTGTTATTGAAATAACTTCAAACTTAAAATGGAATCCTGAAAAAAATTCCCAATACTATAAATACAACTACTACATAAAATAATAAGAATCCTGCAGCAAATGATACACTTGCGGCAGTACTTGGATAGTTTACTTCATTTTCATTTGTCATAGTACAATTTAATGATTATTTTCCAGAAATGTAATTCTTTAACTCCTCGATACTGGAATCGAATGTGAACGCTTCATAAACCTTAAAAAAATTCTTGGTATCACATATTTTTTTGTATCCATATTTAGCTATTTCCAGTTTGCTATCTTCAAAAGTGAAATATCCCAGCAGTTCTTTCAATTGCTCTGATGTAAAGCTATTGGCATCAATAGCAGATTTGAGAATTGAAACATTGCTTGTTTCAAAACTTCGGTTACTCACCGAACCTTTTAGATCTTTGAAATCTTCATTCTTCATTACTTTGTATCTGCATTCATCAGATACGTTATATGTTTCCTTATCTTTATAATTGTTGCTTTTTCCCTCATCTCCGCATTTGCTTACACTCTCGCCGGAAGGAAAGATTCTTTTGATGCCGTAGCCTTTCTTTTTATATATTGAAAAAGCATTATATTCATCTATCACAGCATAAAGATCAAGGCCTGCAGGGATCTTTATTTTGCCGTCAAATATCACGTTTGCCTGTGGAGGCACATTTGTTCCTTCTCGGACAATTTTAAGTGAATGCTCTCCCGGCGAGACATTATCAAACTCAGCATAATTCCCGGTGGATAGCTGAGTATTATCGAATGTAACTGAAAAATCTCCGTCATCGTAAAGCGAGAGCTGCAAATATGAGTTTTGTGAATAGCTTTTGGCAAACAACAGCGTTATTAGAATTAATGCAAATGATAATTTGGTAAACATTATTATCAGATCCTTTCTCTGTATTTTTTTTAAAACTTATTTTGAATTTGCAGCCGGAGTCATCAGATAATGATCTCCGGAAGCATTAAGATACTTTTTCCTGAGGCTTTATCGTTTCTATGATTGATTTTTCGATTGAGAAAGCAAAATTATCATTCCTGATCCTCCATCTGGATATAGTCTTCAAAGGTTTTTTTAGTACTCTTTCTTTACCCCCGGAGAATCGGTTATAGAACTTGAACTTCTCGACATATTTATATTTTTCCTTAGTTACCCACGGACCTGAAGACCCGATATAATCGAAATCAGCCCACTCCTCCAAACTTGCCGGCATTTTGTATCCTTGTTTTTCAACTTCTGTAGTTATGTTTGAACCCGGATATGGTTTGTAATAAAATACGGGTGTTTCAAATTTCGGACTCATTTCCCGGAGCTTGTTCGCTATTGCGAGTGATTGTTTTACACTGCGATCGCTTTCACCCGGAAAACCGATTATAACCGGAAAGTGAGCGGCAATCCCGAATTTTTTACATATTTCTGCACAATACATTACCTGCTCAACAGTAATATCTTTCTTCAGCCAATTTAGCATTTCATTTGAGCCTGATTCAACGCCTATTAGCACCCATCTTAAACCTGATCTCACCAGATGTTTAAAAATGTCTTCGCTTAATCTTGATCCCTGGTCAGCACGCATCGTTGCAGTCCATTTAAATTTAAGGTTTCTTTTCAGGAATTCATCTGCAATTGATATTGCCCTATCTTTATAAGTAAAAAAGGTCTCATCCTGGAAAGCAAGTTCAGCAAATTTGTATTTGTTCCATTGAAAAGAGATCTCTTCTCCCATTCTTTCTGGTGATAATGCCGACCATTTTCTGTTATAAACCTGCGGGTCGGCGCAAAACGAACACCTGAAGAAACAGCCAATTGACGAAATAAAATCAAATTGTCTTTGACCTTTTAGTTTAAAGTAACCTTCAACCGGAATGTGCTCATATTTCTGGAAACCAAGTTCATTCATATCCTTCAAGTCACGGGGCGGATTGCGTATTATCTTCCCTTCTTCTTTATAGCATATGCCTCGCAGACCGGAAAAACTTCCGCCATTAGAAATCTTTTCCACCAAAGAGGCAAAGACATTTTCACCCTGACCCTGAACAGTAACATCTATAGACTCCTCCATAAGAGTATCTGTTGGGAACAAAGAAGTATGCCACCCTCCCCAGATAATTTTCAGACGAGGATATAGTTTTTTTAAAGTCCTAGATGCTGCCAGGGCATTCTTAATTGGTGCGCCTGTGAGTACTGTCATACCGACACAAATAGCATCTTTTGAAGAAGAAATAAGTCTATTTATCGGATCTTTCTCTAACCGCGCATCGATAATTAAAACTTCATATTCTTTCTCATCGAGATTCGACGCAAGAGCAACAAGCGATAAGGGCATTGTATAGAATACAGCCTTTGGATTGTATAAGATTATTTTTTTTCGGATCAAATTACATTTTATCTGGACTTGGCAAGCTGGTACAATGGACTCAACTTCTCTACTAAATTGGGGAAGTGCTTCATTGCAGATTCAAGATCAGCAACAGCAAGTCTGTAATTACCCAAATTATAATATGCTATTCCCCTGTTTTCCTGAACAATATAGTAATGAGGGCTGACACTCAGAGCTTTATTATAATTGTTAACAGCGGCCTGATATTCGTCTCTATCAAGATATAAATTCCCTAAAAAATAATACGCTGTGGAATCTCCCGGATTTAATAGAATCGCATTATTGAGATCACTTTCTCCTTCAGGTATCTTTCCCATACTGATCATGATCTGAGACCTGTATGTAAAAGCCGAAGATAACTTGTCATCAATCCTGATAACCTTATCAAGATCGATCAGGGCAAGAGAGTCTTTTCCTTCTCTGTAAAATATTATGCCCCGTTCAAGGTATGCAACTGTATCCATCGGGTTTAGTTTTATTGCTTCCTCAAAATCCGTAAAAGCCTTCTTAGTCTGTCCTGTCTTCGCATAAGAAAGCCCTCTCATTTTGTATACAAAAGATACATCCAGATCTGTGTTTTTAGTACCAAGAGCTTTTCCGAAGAAAACAATTGCTTTATGGTGATTGTTCATCAAACTATAAAGAATTCCTAATCCAAAATATGCCTGAGAGAAATTCGAGTCGATCTGGACGCTCTTCAAAATGTTCTTAAGCGCAAGGGCAGAATCTTTGTTGGCAAAATAAGCATTACCCAATCCATAAAAATATTTTGCTTTTGTCGAATCAAGTTTAGTTGCATTTAGATAGCTATCAATCGCTTCCGGGTAGTTACCGGAGTTAAAAGCTGCATTACCAAGGGAGTAATTAAGTTCAGGATAAGTTGGATCCAGTTCCAGGGCCTGCTCAAAATATCTGCTTGCTTTAACATCATTACCCATTGCCAGGTTTAGATTACCCAGTTCAATGAATACATCAGTGTAATCTTTTTTCAGTTCAATCGCTTTTTCAAGATAAAACAGGGCTATAGTATAATTCTTACTATCTTTATAATAAGCGCCCATTCTATAATACATCTGGGCATCTTTATAGCCCATTTCATATGCATATATATAATCTCTAATGGCAAAATCATATTGTTTAAGTTCATAGTAACAGTTTCCGCGCACAAAGTACCCTGCATCGTGCCCGGTTGCAACCTGGAGATATGAATTTAAATATTTGATAGCTTCTTCATACTCATCGTTGTTATATGCTTCAATTGCTGAATTATACGCTGTTGTAGTGGAGTCAAAAGCTAAGGATAAATGCGAAGCAAGAAAAACTATTGAGGATAATAGAATGAGTTTTATATTCATTAACTGATTTTGCTTTAAATGATTTATACCTGAAGATATTCTTTTAATCCGTGAACTCCGCCTTCCCTACCGAAGCCGCTTTCTTTAAACCCTCCGAACGGGGAAGCCGGGTTGAACTTATTATAAGTATTAGACCAGATAATACCGGCTTTAATTTCACTTACCATCTTGAATATCTTTGAGCCTTTGTCCGTCCATATGCCTGCTGAAAGGCCATACGGCGTATTATTGGCTTTTTCAATAGCTTCCTTTGGTGTGCGAAACATTAAAACTGAGAGCACCGGACCGAATATCTCATCCTGTGCAATACGGTTAGATTGCGCCGTATTTGTGAAAAATGTAGGTCGGAACCAGAAACCCTTATCAGGTAGAACGCACTCAGGCTGATATATTGTACAGCCTTCATCAATACCTGATTGCACCAATTCCGCTATTTTATTTAACTGCATTTTCGAGTTAATAGCTCCCACATCTGTATTCTTATCCAGCGGGTCGCCTACCCTAAGCGTTTTAAGCCTCTGTTTAAGCTTCTTAACGACAAGACTTTTGACGCTTTCCTGTACAAACAATCTTGACCCTGCGCAGCATACATGCCCCTGGTTAAAATAAATTCCGTTTATAATCCCTTCAATTGCCTGGTCTATTGGCGCATCTTCAAAAATAATATTTGCTGCTTTTCCGCCAAGCTCAAGAGTAACCTTTTTATCAGTTCCTGCAATGCTTCTTAGAATAATTTTACCTACTTCGGTCGAACCGGTAAAGGCAATTTTCTTTACTTTGGGATGGTTAACGATGTATGAACCTGTATCGCCGGCACCACTTAAAATATTTACAACACCATAGGGCAATTCAGCTTCCTGGATAATTTCAGCAAGTTTATAAAGAGTTAATGGAGTTGTCTCTGCGGATTTAATAACAACAGTATTACCACATGCAAGTGCTGGTGCTATCTTCCAGGCAGCCATGAGAAGAGGGAAATTCCAGGGAATTATCTGGCCAACAACGCCAATTGGAGAAAATTTCTTTCCGGGAAATGCGTACTGCAGCTTATCAGCCCAGCCGGCGTAATAGAAAAAATGAGCAATTGCCAATGGCACATCAACGCCTTTTGATTCTTTGATTGGTTTGCCACCATCCATAGTTTCAATTACAGCAAGCTCTCTTGCCTTTTCCTGCATTATCCTTGCAATACGGAAAATGTACTTAGCTCTTTCCTTACCGGAAAGTTTGCTCCACACATTTTTGTAAGCCTTATCAGCCGCAAGAACAGCCCTGTTTACATCTTCTTTAGAAGCAGAAGCTACTTCAGCTATTTTCTTTTCATTTGCCGGATTTATAGTCGCAAAATATTTCTTTGCTTTAACCCATTTACCACCAACAAAAAGATCATACCTGTTTTTAAGGCTGATATGATCTTTTGCTTCGGTTGAGGGTGCATATTCCCATACAGGTTTTGACCTGCCTGAAACAATTTTCACCTCCCCGTTAGATGACGGTCTGTTTGACGCACCTGGTTTCTCTCGAAAAGTCATTGTATTATGAATTTAAAATGGTTCGGCTTGTGATCCTTCGCCGCCTGCAGCAGCTGTATCATCGCCGCAACTTTCACCATTTGTCTCAACGAATTTTTTTATTGAATCAAGATTCTCAAGTATCATTTTAGCTTTGCTTAAGCCAAATGAAAATGTGAATTTTGAACCGGGATTGAGGCAAATAAGTTTGTTCCCTTTGTATTCTGATATTTCAGGCATGATTTTATGTTTAGGTTAATAAATTGAGTACTCGTAATTTTTGCTGTCTTTTATCCATCCAAAAGAATTATTTGAAGCTGACTTTAGTTCTTTCAATGCTGAATTTTTGTCATCACATTTGTAATACTTATCAAAAAAATCAAGGCCAACATAATCATCACCGCTTATTAGCGATTGTATCATGACAGCTTCAAAAAATGTGAAATAATTAGCATCCGTACATGTAAAACCGCCCTCTTTGTATTGTTTCAGATTCTCCCTTGTGCTTTCAACATCGGGCAAAACCATATTTTCCCATACTTCATTTTTTGGTTTATAATATTTGATCTTTTTATCCCTGTATTCCACAAGCCAGTTATAACCAAGTCCCATTACCGAAGGCGACATCCTTGCATAACAATCTATCTTTGGCAGCTCTTTCGGTTTTATAATGAGGTCTGCATTTTGCATTGTAAATTTAGGTTCAGGACCCAAAGTAATATCAAATATCAGCATTCTGTTATAGATATACGGAGAAGCTCCTTCAGTAAGAACCAAAACCAGTTCATTTTTTCCGTTACCATCAAGATCAACTATTTCATGGCTTGAGTAATCAGAAAAAAAGCTATCTGCTGCAAACACTATTATGTTCTCTTTTTGAACTTTCATGCTGCCGTTAAAGAATCGTTGAGTATTGTAATTAAGTTCGACCTTAATATCATAATAATTTATTACAACGGTTTTAAGTGAATCATCTTCTCCGGCCTTAGTCAAATATACATGACTTAAGATCATAACAAATGATAAAAGAATCTTTATACGCATCAATTCGTAATATTTTTGTTAATCATTGGTAAAATAATCAGCAGATTGATAAAGCCCGGTTTTTTCTTTTCTATACTGCATTAGCAGGTCATTAAGCAATGTTGATGCTCCAAGTCTGAATAAGTTCGGAGTCAGCCAAGTATCTCCCAGTGTTTCTTTTACCAGACATAAGTATGCAATAGCATCTTTTGTTGTCCTTATGCCCCCTGCCGGTTTCATTCCAACTATCCTGCCTGTTTCATTATAGAAATCCCTGATTGCCTCAAGCATTACAAGTGTTACAGGCAAGGTTGCAGCAGGCTGCACTTTCCCGGTAGATGTTTTAATGAAATCCGCTCCCGCCAGCATTGCAATTATGCTTGCTTTCCTAACATTATCAAAAGTCTCCAGCTCTCCGGTTTCAAGTATAACTTTCAAGTGTGCATCGCCGCATGCTTCCTTGATTGCTTTAACTTCGTTATAAGTATAGTTGTAATTTCCTTCAAGGAACTCTCCCCTGCTGATCACCATATCAATTTCATCTGCTCCAAACTGAACTGCTTTTTTTACCTCATCCAGCCTGATCTTTAATGGAGACTGTCCCGAAGGGAAACCAGTAGCAACAGAAGCGACCTTTACTCCGCTTCCAAGTAGCGTTTGTTTAGCAGTTTTTATCAGATTTGGATATACACAAATTGCCGCAACATGAGGTACTTCAGGCTCGCCATCAATTGGATGCATTGCTTTCTGGCATAGTGCATAAACTTTTCCGTCAGAATCTTTACCTTCAAGTGTGGTAAGGTCTATCATAGAAATGGCAAGTTTTATAGCTGTTACTTTGCTTTGTTTCTTGATACTTCTTCCGGCAAGGGATGCAGCCCTTTCTTTTGCACCAACTTCATCTACTGCAAGATGGAAGGATTCAAGACTGCTTATATTTGCGTTAATATTCATTACTTAGCACATAATTTAACTATATATTTCAATAATAAAAACGCTTTTTGGCTGATTGTAACAAGATTTTTATGGATTATTAATAATCCTTTAAAATATTATCTTTGCTTATAAATCAAACTTAAATATCTTAATGACATCAAACAGGAAGAAGATGAAGACTTCAAAAGCTCCAGGTGCCCAACATCCGAAAAAATACAAAATTTCACAATTCTTTGCCATACGGGCAATTTCAGGTTTTTCTGTTTCACCAAACGCAAAAACTATTGCATACATTACAAATACAAACGGCTCACCCAATATATGGACTATCCCAATAGAAGGCGGCTGGGCATCACAGATAACACTACAGGAAAATGCCGTGTTCGCCATTTTCTATTCACCAAAAAAAAATGAAATAGCTTTTCTATCGGATAATCAGGGTGATGAAAACCACCAGTTGTACATGGTTTCTGATAAAGGCGGTGAAGTGACCTGCCTTACTCCCGGTCATAAAGGAGCTCAGATCCAGTTTTGCGGGTGGAACAAAAAAGGCGATAAGATAATGTTCTCTTCTAACAAAAGAGACCAGAGATATTTCGATACATATATTCTTGACATGAATTCTTTGAAAGAGGAATGCATCTTCGAAAGCAACGATCCGTTTCCGCTTGTTGCAGCAGCATGGAGCAGGGATGAGAACAAAATATTATACCAGAAGTTTTACAATAATGCAGACCAGGATATTATCCTTTTCACCAGGGATAAGAACCAGTGGCATAACCTGACTGCGCATAAAGAACCGATGAAAAATATCGGGTGTATATTCAACAAGAAAGGTGATACAGTTTACTTTTTTTCTGATTATCAAAGAGAGTTTACAGCGCTGGCATATTACCGCATAATGAGAGGAGAGATTGGCTGGAGTGTAACCGAAAAATGGGATCTGACAAATTACTCATTTTCTAATTCCGAAAAATTTCTTCTTTATTCAACCAACGAAAACGGATCTTCGGTTCTGAGAATGAAGAACATCAAGACCGGCAAGACAAAGAAGCTTAAGCTTCCAAAGGGAAATTGCATTTCTTATGATTTTACCCGTGATGATAAGAATATAGTTCTCATATACGACTCACCACAGAATCCGAATGACATTTATGTTTATGATATCAAAAAAGAGAAGCTAAAACAGATCACTTACTCTATGATAGGCGGTATTCCTAAAAGCGACCTCATAGTTCCGCAGGAAATTAAATACAAAAGTTTTGACGGACTGGAAATATACGGCTATATGTTCATTCCAAAAGGCGCTAAGAGAGATGGCAGCAACCCGGCTGTTGTGTATCCGCATGGCGGTCCAGAATTGCAGGAGAAGAACCTGTTCAACAAGTACTTCCAGATCATGGCTAATAACGGCTATGTTGTTATTGTACCTAATTTCCGGGGCAGCACAGGATATGGCAAGACTTTCCAAAGCAAAATATATAAAGACTGGGGCGGAAATGAATTCAAAGATGTACTTGGAGCGTATGACTATTTGTTGAATTCGGGCTATACCGAAAAATCAAAAATTGCAGTCCTGGGAGGGAGTTTTGGAGGATTCATGACACTAACATGCATCACGAAAGCGCCAGAGTTGTGGAAATGTGCCGTTGATATTTTCGGGCCTTCGAACCTTTTTACATTTATGGATTCCGTTCCAGAGCACTGGAAGCCGGGCGTTGCCGCTCTTGTTGGCGATCCCATGGCAGATAAAGAAATGCTTACAGAAAGATCTCCGATAAATCACGTAGATAATATCAAATGCCCGCTGTTTATAATTCAGGGTAAGAATGATCCAAGAGTCCGCCAGGCCGAATCAGACCAGATAGTTGAAAGAATGAAGTCGCAGAATAAGGAAGTAGAATACCTTGTACTTGATGATGAAGGGCATGGGTTTTCCAAAGTATCTAACCAGATACTTGTTTGGGGCAAAATGATAGATTTTCTTGATTCACATTTAAAATAATAAGATTGAGCTCAGACAAAATTATTGACGGAAAATTGATTTCTTCACATATTATTGAAGAAGTTAAGGCTGAATTGAAAACTTCCGGTATTCAGCCGGGTTTAGCTTTAATACTTGTTGGCAATAACCCTGCATCTGAGATCTATGTGAAAATGAAAGAAAAAAAGTGCGCCGAGCTTGGATATTATTCCGTAACCGATAAGCTGCCAGAAGTCATCCCAGAATCTGCCTTACTCAGCCTGATCCATAAATACAATAACGATAGCAGAATTCATGGAATTCTTATTCAGCTTCCTTTGCCGAAACATATTAATGAAATGAATATTCTTGAGGCCGTTGACTATAAGAAGGATGTTGACGGCTTTCATCCCGTTAATGCAGGCAGGCTTATGATAGGCGAGAAGTGTTTCCTCCCCTGCACACCTGCCGGAATACAGGAGCTTCTCATTCGTTACAATGTTAATATAGCAGGTAAAAACACAGTAGTTTTAGGAAGAAGTAATATAGTTGGCAAACCTATTGCGAATATTCTGATGCAGAAATCAAAGCATGCCAACGCAACGGTAACAGTTTGCCACAGTGCTACTGAAAACATCAGCGAATACACCTCCCGTGCTGATATTATTATTGCCGCAATCGGCAAACCTGAGTTTTTATTCGGCAATATGGTAAAAGAAGGCGTTGTGATAATTGATGTTGGTATAAACAGAGTTGAAGACAGTTCGGCAAAAAAGGGCTACCGAGTTGTTGGTGATGTAAATTATGAGGAGTGTTATCCCAAAGCTTCGTTGATTACTCCGGTCCCCGGAGGGGTCGGGCCAATGACGATTGCAATGCTAGTGAAAAACACACTTGATTCAGCCCTGAAGAAGATTTACAAGTAATAATACCTACATATTCCCATCTAGAGAGGGGTGGATTCACTAACGGTGAAGACGGGGTGTGTTGCTTATCATTTATTTGTATTCCGACTTAAGTTTCGGCACTTCTCATCACTTCTAGTGAAAATTATAAAGTTTAGATTTACACATGGAAAGATTATACATTGAGCTTGAAATAGCATTTAATGAATCTACTTACGACCTTATATACAATACACTTTATGTTAACGGATTAAACTCAATACTCGAAGAAAACGGAACTGTAAAAGTATATCTTCCTGAAGGCGAGTCCGCTCATGCAGAGGGGATCAAAACTGAATTGCTGAAATCAGGCCTGATAAAAGAAAAAGATATCAGCATTGAAGACTATGCCAATCAGGACTGGAACAAGGAGTGGGAAAAGACAATTGAACCGATTTACATAGCTGAAAGGCTCGTCATTTACCCTTCTTGGAAACGAAATGACATTGACACCACAAAAGATTTTATCCCGATAGAAATTGACCCCAAAATGTCATTTGGCACGGGACATAATGAGACTACACGGCTCATTTTAGACCAAATGTGCCGCTATATAACTCCCCTAGCCGATAAATACATGCTTGATTTCGGCTCAGGCACGGGCATTCTCTCAATTGCTGCCATTAAACTGGGTGTTGAAAGAGTCGTTGCCATTGAAATTGATGATGACTCAATTGAAAATGCAAAAGAGTATTTTGAGATTAATAGAGTGACTGACCAAATCACTTTGCATCAATTGGATATAAATCAGATTACAGAAAGCGGATTTGATGTGATTGCAGCGAACATTACGAGTAATGTTATCATCCCCAATCTGTCCGTCATTTACAGTAAACTAAAACCAGGCGGCAAGCTGTTCATTACGGGAATACTCAAAGAAGAAGCAGAAGAACTGATAAATCACCTGACCAAGAATAATTTTGTAATGCGGGAGCTTAAACAGCAGGCAGAATGGTCCGCTTTTTATTGTCTGAAGAAATAAACTAAAAACCTCAACCCTCCACGAGTATTCGACTCCTTGGAGTCGTTGACCTTCCCCTCTCCTTCGAGGAGAGAGGTGGGGTAAGCCGGGGTGAGGTGTAACTT
The DNA here is from genome assembly GCA_019912545.1 of Ignavibacteria bacterium. Taxonomy (GTDB): domain Bacteria; phylum Bacteroidota; class Ignavibacteria; order Tepidaquicellales; family OLB5; genus OLB5. The sequence continues at coordinate 54,244 of JAIOIK010000042.1, forward strand.
GTTAATTGACTTATTATAGATAGATAAACTGTAAAATGATCAAAACCACAATAGACATCGGAACAAACACTATGCTAATGCTCATTGCAGAGTATGATGAAATAACTACAGCAGTTAAGACATTGCTTGATATTCAGCGCGTACCGCGTCTTGGAAAAGGAGTTGATTCAAACCGAAACATATTGTTTGAATCTACAAACAGAGCAATTGCTATTTTGAACGAATATAAGGCGATCAGCAAAGAGTATAACTCTGAATCATTAACAGCCACTGCAACAAGTTTTATAAGGGATTCTCATAACAGGGCTGAGTTCACAAAATCAATCAAAGACGCAACAGGAATTGATATTGAAATACTCTCCGGCGCTGATGAAGCTAAATGGACATACATCGGAGGAATATATGATAAGTTAACCGGCTCATCTGAAAGGATCACAACAATTGATATCGGCGGCGGAAGCACTGAAATAACAACTGATTTTAGATCTGCAAGAACTTTGAGTGAACTTACTCAGCAGGAAATTACCTGTAAAAGCATGAATATTGGCTCTGTAAGAATAAACGAAAAGTTCCTGAACAGCCATCCACCAGCTTTTGAGAATATCATTCAGGCTGAGGAGTTCATAAATGAACATCTTCAGCAAATCGATTTTGATATTTCAGGAACTAAACTTATCGGAGTAGCAGGAACTGTTACAACTCTTGGAGCAATAATGCTTGGGCTGGATAAATTTGAAGCGGATAAAGTTGATAATCTTGTAATTTCCCTAAGTGAAATCGAAAGTATTTTGAACAGACTTGTTCCTTTATCACTTGAAGAGATTTATGTTATGGGCGATTACATGACCGGCAGAGCGGATATTGTAATACCCGGAATACTGATACTGAAATGCTTCATGAAAAAATTCGGTTTTGATGAAATCACAGTTTCAACCAAAGGATTGAGATATGGTATATTTTTAAGGGAAATGCTGTAGCAAGAAAAAATCCCCCCTGCCTGCAGCAGGCAGGCCTTTGTTTTTAAAGGGGGGATGAATACCTTTAATGTTCATTAATTGTTAACTCAACATTAGGTTCGCACACAGAGAATCTACAATGGGGGTTTGCTTCGAAAACTAAAAATTTGAGCCGGAGTGGTTTCTCATACTTTCAAATCCTTGACAATCTATTACAGCAAATGTATAGATTCCTGCCTTCGCAGGAATGACAATCAAAATCATCACTTCGTCAAATCCAAAATACCCTTATATACCAGATTCACAGCAATCGCTAAAATAAAAAATCCCATCATTCTGGTTAAGATATTTATTCCATTAGCGCCGAGTTTTTTCATAAGCGGAAGCGAAAGGATCAAAAACAAATATGTGACGATCCCTATTCCAAGAATGCCGATCACAAAACCGATATAATCCTCCAAATGCTTTGCGCCGCTGGAGAGTCCGATAACCGCACCGATTGCTCCCGGACCGCTGAGTATTGGCATAGCCATAGGCATGAATGAAATATCTTTGTTTTCTGCTATGGGAGTTTTATCTTTCTCGTTATCAGGCTTTGAGTTCACCATTTCCCAGCCGGTGCTTGCGACAATAAGTCCGCCCGCAATTTCAAGCACACCAAGCGATATTCCGAACAGCTCAAGCAGCAGTTTACCAATAAGCAGAAAAGTTATCAGTATGATAAAAACATTGATCGAAATTTTTTTGGCCTGAAGTTTTCTGAATTCAGGAGTATCATGCGCCGTCAAACCCGAAAATGACGGCACTCCACCGATTGGATTTATCAGCGGAAAAAGTGCGCTGAAAGCAATACCCGCAAATGTGAATATATCTGTAATTGACATTAGATTTTAATTTTCAAGTTTAATTTCTTTTGATCTTCTGAAAATGGGTGCAGCTCATCTTCAAAATACAGATCAATTGCTTCTTTTAAATTTGATACTGTCTCCTTAACTGAAAATCCCTGAGTTACTACCGGAATATCTTCACATTCTCCGACAAAGTAACCATCTTCACCTTTTGTTACAATTGCCTTGATCAATTTTCTAACTTACTATTAATTTTTTGTTAAAATACTTTTTTGAACCATTAAGATAATTGCCACGACCTTTAGAGGCTGTCTCAAAAGTACCATTTTTCGGTGGCACAGACATTCTTGTCTGTGATCGTTAAACATAAATGAGGTTTTCGACAGACAGGAATGTCTGTCCCACTGGTTTTGAGTCAGCCTCTTTAGGTCGTGGAAGAATGTGGATTTTTATTTCGGCTTTAGCCGCTAATAAAGTATACATATATGATTGGATTCTTCGCCCGACCTGCCTGCAGCAGGCAGGTAAACCGGTCTCAGAATGACAAATCTAATCAATCCTGCAATACTTTAAATTTATTATCCCAAGCCCGTCAACGTACATACCTGAAACTTTCTTTTGCTTCAGGTAAATAAACTGATTGTAATACACTATCATCCAGGGTGAATCCTCAAATATTATCTTATCAATCTCCCGATAAACCCTCATTCTGTCGTCAAAATTGGTGAGCTTCAGCCCCAGGTCATATAATGAATCCACTTTCGCATTTTTGTAGTGAGATGTATTCGGCCCTATGGGAGTCTCATTCTTGCTGTAGAATAAAGCGTAATAATTCTCGGGATCGTAATAATCCGCGCCCCAGTTTGCGCGCCAGAATGTAAGCTTTCCCTCATTCTGCGCTGAACGATGTGTTGCGCCAAGCATTTCCTCTATCTGCAGGTCAATTCCAAGCTCTCTGAACTGCGCCTGCAAGGCCTCGCAAAGCTCTCGCTGTGATTCATCGTTATGATAAACGATCTTTAACGATAATCCTTTTCCATCGGGATAACCCGCATCCTTAAGCAATTGCTTCGCCTTTTCTTTATCGTAACTGTACCCTTTCACATCTTCTGAAAAGCCGGGCATACCTTTTGGCAGAGGACCGTTAACTCCCGGAATACCTTTGTTCTTCAATACGAACTTAACTATCTTTTCCCTATCAATCGCATAGTTAAGCGCCTGACGTAGTTTCTTGTTACCGGCAAGAATGTTATTCTTCCCGCCTTCCATATTTGGATTAAGCATCGTTGCAAGATAAACCGTGTTAAGATATGGCTGCTTAACCAGATCAAAATTATACTCTGGCTTCAATGTACCGTCGTCACTTGTAATCATGCCGTAAACATCAACCGACGGTTTTTCAAAATCAAGCTTGCCGCTTTTGAAGTCAAGGAATTCTGTCTCCGGACTGCGGATGAACGATACAGAAAATCCGTCAATCTTAGGAAGCGCTGAACCGTCTTTATCCTTAGCCCAGTAGTTCGTGTTCTTCTCACAAAAAAGTTCCTTATCAACTTCCCACTTAACAAACCTGTACGGACCCGTACCAACTACCCTAAAGCCAAAATCGTCCTTGTAAAACTCAACTGCTTCTTTGGGATAGACATATCCATACGGCATGGTAAGTATGCTCATAAACGGAGCGAAAGGCTGAGTGAGCTTTATCTGAAATACTGAATCATTTACAGCAACAAATCCGCTAACCTCCTTCACCTTATCCGGAGAATCGGAAAATGCTTCTGCACCCATGACCTTATCGCGGTAAACCCACAAGCCTCTTGTCTTAGCACGTGGATCGCAAACTCTTTCATAGCAATACTTGAAATCAGCAGCAGTAACTTTCCTGCCCTTGCCTCCGGGGAAACACTTATCATCATGGAAGAAAACATCAGTCCGCAAATTGAACGTATAAGTCATGCCGTCGGGAGAAATATCATAGCTCTTCGCAATAAGCGGCTGGAGCTTTGCCTCCTTATCGTACTCAACAAGTCCCTCGCACGTATTTATAAGCACATGCAGGGCGGGATAGTTGTTGGCTGTAATGGGATCAAGGCTTTCAATGCCGTTAGGATCGTTATACCTGAATATCTTATCGGTAGAGTCTTTTTTAGTGCAGTTTAGAGAGCTTAAAGAGATACTTAAAAAAATAGCGAGAAGAAGCTTTCCCGCTGAATCGAATATTCTTATTGGTATTATTTTATTAATAATTTTGATGATTAACTAAAGAAATGTTGGTTTTGGCTGCAAATTTGTTCAAGTAGTATAATTATTTGTAAACATTTTTTCTATGCTTTATTGAAAGCACTTCAACTGATTTTGATTTCTCATCAATCTCATAAATAACCCTGTAATCACCAACTCTGTATCTAAACAAACCTGAAAGCTGACCTGATAACTTCTTAATGTTATTACTCATAAGGATTGATTTCAAGTTGTAAAAAACATTTAGAAAATTTTTTTGCAAGAGTCAAGTTTGCTTTTGAATATGCTTTCGCGGCGTGAGACGAAAGAGTGACTTTATACATCACTTCTCACTTTACGCCAATCAATTCCTTTTCCGGAAGCGAACTCCTTTTTTGCAGCATTGATTTCTGAAAGAAGACCGGGAATTCTAAGAAGTTCTTTAGTAGCGGGATTATCACTACGTTCAGCCAGATAAGAAACAAAATCTTCAACTACTAAAAGCTTATCTTTTGGGAAGTTACGAATTCGCTTGCTTATGCTGCTTTTCAAAGAAGTTGTGGTCATAACAAATGTAATTTTAGCAGTTTATTTAGTGCATCCTTGGGGGCTCGAACCCCAGGCCTAATGATTAAGAGTCATTTGCTCTACCAACTGAGCTAAGGATGCCCACAAATATGCGATTTTCATCGTTTTCATTCAATCCCTTTTTTGATATTGTTAAGATAAAATACAAGGTTCATTTAATTAGATAGATTTGATCCTTAAAAACATTTATTTACAAATTAGTATCATCACATGATTTGCATAAGAGACTACGGTGTGTTAAATTAATCCTTACATAATATATGAACAACATCATCTTAAAATCTCGCGGTGCAGTGCAGAATACGAAAAACCGGTTTGAGACTATTCATTTTGATTATAACGACGAGTCGCTGGAAGAGTACTACGATGAAGACGGCAATATTGAAGTAAGGCGCATTCCCACGCAATTCTTTACCGATCACAGTAAAAGCATTTTGGCTAAAAATGATTCACCTGACCTTGGCTTTGATTACAGCATCAATCCCTACCGCGGGTGTGAGCATGGCTGTATATACTGTTATGCCCGCCCAAGTCATGAGTATCTCGGATTTTCCGCCGGACTGGATTTTGAAACCAAAATTATGATCAAGCCCGATGCCCCAAATCTGCTTGAAGAAGCCTTCCGCAAAAAGTCATGGGTACCGCAAACGATAATGTTTAGCGGCAATACTGATTGCTATCAACCCGTTGAGCGAAAGCTAGGTATAACGCGGGAGTGTCTTAAGGTATTTCTGGAATTCCGCAATCCCGTTGGCATCATCACAAAGAATGCACTCATACAAAGGGATATTGATATACTAAAAGAAATGGCAGAACTGAAGATTGTCAACACGGTTATTTCAGTCACAACTCTTAAGCGAGAGCTATCTAGAAAGCTTGAGCCAAGAACATCAGTGCCATCAAAACGCCTTGAGACAATTGAAAAGCTTGCATCTGCCGGTATTCCCGTTGGCGTAAATGTTGCGCCCATAATACCCGGTTTGAATGACGAAGAGATTCCGGCAATACTCAAAGCCGCTGCCACGAGCGGCGCAAAAACTGCGGGAAGAACAATTCTGCGGCTCCCATATTCCGTTAAAGAGCTGTTTACCGAATGGATCACTCGCAACTATCCTGAAAAGGCGTCTAAGATACTCACAAGAATTAAGGATGTTAGAAGCGGTGAGCTATCCAGTGCTGAGTTTGGTGCACGCATGCGAGGCGAAGGCAAGTATGCAGATCATATCCATGACCTCTTCAAAAAATGCTGCACGAGGCTTGGACTTAATATGGAGTTCACTCACACAAGGAAAGACCTGTTCCACGTAGCTCATTTGGATAAAAGCCAGGGCGAGTTGTTTGGATAATAGATTTTAATATCTCAAATTCTTATTAACACTTTTCATGGATTGATTATTCATCAATTGCTATATTTGAAGAATATTCCGAATTTAAATTTTCATTTTGACAATTATGAATGATGCTTCGAAGTTAAGGCTTGTCAAGTTACTTCATACGCTTATTTGGTTATTCTTCAATGTGGTAATTTTCTATTTGCTCTACGCCGTAATTGCTGACAAAATTGATAAGTGGGTTTGGATATGCCTTGGCCTGATAATTCTGGAAGGAATTACACTTGCTGTATTTAAGAAAATGTGTCCGGTTACACTCATCGCAAGAAAGTATTCTGATTCCGATAAAGATAACTTTGATATTTACTTACCTAACTGGCTGGCACGGCATAATAAGCTTATATATACAATAATCGTACTAATAGCAATTGTAATTCTATTTTTCAGGCTTCTTACTAAATAAGTAATTTCCTGAATTAATCAAACATAGTTTAAATATGAAATTCGATCTAAATGAATCAATTGATATTCTTAGCCGCACTCCAGCTGTACTTGAAACTCTGTTAAGCGGACTAAGTAACGATTGGCTAAATAATAACGAAGGTGGAGAGTCTTGGAGTCCGTACGACATTGTTGGCCATCTCATCCACGGCGAAAAGACCGACTGGATACCGCGCATGGAAATTATTCTATCCGATAGCCTTGACAAAAACTTCTCTCCATTTGATAGATTTGCTCAGAAAACTCAAAGCAAAGGTAAATCATTAAGTGAATTGCTTGAAGAATTTATGACAATAAGAAAGAAAAATATTGAGAATCTCAAATCAAAAAATTTAACAGCAAGTGATCTTACAAAAACAGGTATTCACCCTGAATTCGGTGAAGTGACTCTTGAACAGCTTTTGGCTACAATGACTGTTCATGACCTCGGCCACATTGCGCAAATATCAAGAGTAATGGCTAAGCAGTATTTTGCGGAAGTTGGCCCCTGGAAAGCGTATTTGCCTGTGCTTACAAAATAATTCCTGACTGCACTCCCCGCAAAAGGAAAGTTATTTGGATAAATATATTAAGAAATTTCTGATAAATTGGAGAAATTATTGTAAATTAACTTACGAAACCTCACCCCGTCCTCACGGACACCCCTCTCCTATTCCCGCCAAACAGAAACGAGGGACGGCAAGAAACGCCGAAGGAAAGGGGGCAGGGGTGAGGTGAGCAGTAGTAATCAATTTAATCTCCAATTATTACAATTTTTAATCAATCTCAACTATAAAAAATGAACAAAGTCCTGATAATTCTTTTTTTTAGCTTCATAGTTTTTTACGGGTGCAAGGATAATTCCACAAATCCGGTTGTTAACCAGCAGAACATGAAGCTTATTAATACATATAATACTTATGCTTCAACCAACGGGGTTTATTTGGCTGCGTTTAATTTCAGGAACTATGCTTTCATTGCTGATGGCTCTGCAGGAATGCAGATACTTGATGTAACTCTAGTAAATACCATCGATTCGGTTTCATCATATGATACAGATGGCAGCGCAAATGATATATGTGTTGCGGGAATCAACGGAGATACATATGCATTTATTTCTGATTACAACGGCGGGTATGTTATTGTTGATATAGATGACCCTGCCAGTCCTTTTTTGCTTGGTACAATTGCAGCCGCAGGTTTTGTTAATACATCTTATGTAGATGCTGTTAACAGAATTGCATATGTTGCATTTGCCACGGGACAGGTTTCAATATACGACCTCTCACCTCTTCCTAATATTCCAACTTTCCTTGGCTCTATCAGCATTCCGGGCGGAAGCGCAAACGGTCTGAGTGTCTCAGGGGATAAGCTTTATATTGCCGGCGGCAATGTCGGAATTGAAATTGTGAATATTGCTAACCCTCAAAATCCAATAGTACTTTCTGCATTCAACACTCCGGGCAACGCAAGCGGAATAACCGTAAGCACAAACTTTGCTTATGTTGCCGATGCTTCAAACGGCATGCTGGTTTTGAATGTCAGCAATCCTTCTGCGCCTGTTCAGCTTTCAAGGTTTGCACCAAACGGACAGATACTCGGAGTGGCTGTTAACAACAACAATGTTTTCACTGCCGATAATGGCTATGGCGTTGAGAATGTGAGTGTTTCTACTCCACAATCACCCACACAGCAGGGATATATACAAACCAATAGCTCAGCGCTTAACATTGTGTATTTCGGAGGTTATATATACCTGGCAGCGGCCGAAGGCGGCATGGCAATTTTTCAGCCCACTAACTAATCACGAATTCCCAAATTGACCGGTAAAGAAAAAGATAAATTAAGTATCGAAGAGCAAGCCGAGCTTCGCAAAAAAGAAATTACCGCTAAACTGAATATTACTCTCAGCACAGAAGAGCCATTTGCTTCGGTGGATGAATCTGGAAAAACCGAAGACATTCAGAGTACAGTTGATCTTACTAACTCAACAGACTCTATACACTCAAATCACTCAATAGACTCCACACTCATTACCGATTTCGACGCACACTTATTCAACAGCGGGACGTTTTACAAAGTATTCGAGAAGTTCGGCGCACAAATAACAGATTATGATGGTGTAAGCGGAGTCAGATTCACAACATGGGCGCCAAATGCAGAATCAATTAGCGTCATTGGTGAGTTCAACGGATGGGCTGAGAGTGTAAATGAAATGGCAAAAGTTCATAAGAGCGGCCTGTGGAGTGTATTTATTCCTGAACTCAAAGAGGGCGACACTTATAAATTTTCAATTAAATCAAATGTTGACGGCCAGTATCGAAGAAAAATTGATCCATACGCATTCAGAGCTGAAAGACGCCCGAAGAATGCATGCGTTGTTCACAATATCAACAAGTATGAATGGAAAGACTCCACGTGGATTGAAGAGAGAAACCGAGCAAGGGGTCGTGACCCCTTGGCTTCTACTTATATTGATAAACCGATGAACATCTATGAGCTTCATCTTGGTTCATGGAAAAAGGATTACGATAATAAGGATTTCCCTAACGAATGGGGTTACTTAAGTTATGGCCAGCTTGCGCATGAAATTGTTGAGTATGTTAAAAGGATGGGTTACACTCATATTGAGCTAATGCCGGTTATGGAGCATCCTTTGGATGTTTCGTGGGGCTACCAGGTAACCCATTACTACTCACCCTCAAGCCGCTTTGGCACTCCCGATGATTTCATGTACTTCGTAGATCATTGCCATCAAAATGGCATTGGTGTGATTCTCGACTGGGTTCCGGCTCACTTCCCTGCTGATGACCATTCGCTAGAATTTTTCGACGGCAAACAGATATATGCTTACGAGAATCTAAAAAAAGGATTTCATAAAGACTGGAACACTTATGTTTTTGATTATGCACGTCCGCAGGTGATAAATTTTCTTGTGGCAAATGCTTTATTCTGGCTGGAGAAATATCACATTGACGGACTTCGTGTTGATGCTGTTGCTTCGATGCTTTATCTTGATTACAGCCGCGATCAGGGCGAGTGGGAGCCTAACATTCATGGCGGCAGGGAAAATCTTGAAGCAGTTGAATTCCTTAAGCACTTAAACGATGTAATACATAAATATCATCTTCACGCGCTTATGATCGCCGAAGAATCCACAAGCTGGCCGGGAGTTTCGCATACCGTTGCAGAAGGCGGCCTTGGATTCGATATGAAGTGGAACATGGGCTGGATGAACGATATACTTCTGTATTTTTCAAAGGACCCTATTCACCGCAAATTTCACCAGGGGAAGATAACTTTTTCCCTGTGGTATGCATTCAGCGAGAATTTTGTGCTGCCTGTTTCGCATGATGAAGTTGTGCACGGCAAGAAATCACTCCTCGAAAAAATGCCGGGCGACACCTGGCAGAAATTCGCTAACTTGCGGCTATTCCTTGGATTCATGACGGGCCACCCGGGCAAAAAACTTAATTTCATGACAACTGATATCGGACAGTATAATGAGTGGAACAGCGAAGCACAGCTTGATTGGAACCTGCTTGAAATGGTTGAAATGAACAGGAAGCTTAATCTGTACGCCAGCGACCTGAACACTCTCTACAAAACTCACCCCGCGCTTTATGAGGTTGATTTCCGCTCAGAAGGATTTCAATGGATAGATTTTTCAGACGCATTGAACAGCGTGCTTTCGTTTTACAGAGTATCAGATGATAAGAAACAAATATTATTGTTTACTTTTAATATGACTCCCACAATACGCGAAAATTATACTGTTGGAGTACCTAAGGCAGGCTTTTGGAAAGAAATTTTCAATAGTGACGCCGAAATATACGGCGGCAGCGGGGTTGGCAATATGGGCGGCAAAGATTCCGAACCTGTTAAGAGCAAGAATTGGGAGAACTCGATCAATGTAACCCTCCCCCCGCTTGCGGTGAATGTGTATAAATTTGTAAAATCCGATTAAAGCAAAGACCAAATCCTTAACTAACTATTCTGTATATATTTAATAATATATAATTATATTTGAGTTCTTAATCGTGAATTCATTTCATATCTACAGCTTAATGAGTTTATCCCTTATTGCTTACAATTTATTAAGAAATGCTTCAAACCATAATAAACTTAATAGCATAACCATGAAAAAACTCAATTTCATTTTCATCCTGTTTTTAGCAGCCGGTATCAATATTTTTTCAGTTTATTCACAGGATCACACTGTGACGCAGAGCAAGGAGTCACTGCAGAAAATGACTTCAGCAGATGCGCTCCAAATGATGAAAGACGGCAACCAAAGGTTCATTGAGGGCAAAATGCTGACCCGAAATCTTTCAGAGCAGGTCCATGCTACTGAAAAGGGTCAATATCCGTATGCAGTAGTATTAAGCTGTATTGATTCACGTGTTACCCCTGAAATAACATTCGACCAGGGTATTGGCGATGTTTTTGATGCCAGGGTTGCAGGCAATTTCATTAACGATGATATACTTGGCAGCATGGAATATTCCTGTAAAGTTGTGGGTTCAAAACTGATATTAGTTATGGGTCACACAGGCTGCGGAGCAATTAAAAGTACTATTGATGATGCCCAGCTTGGCAACATTACCCAAATGCTCGCAAAGATAAAACCCGCTGTAGATAAAACAGTTTATGACGGCGAAAAGTCATCAAAGAACTATGATTATGTTGATCTTGTAAGTAAAGAAAATATATTACTTGCAATTGAAAATATTAAACTGAAGAGTCCCATATTGAAAGAAATGTATGATAAAGGCGAGATCGATATTAAAGGCTGCATGTATGATATTCATACCGGCAAAGTTGAGTTTTATTGAGAAATTATTTTGTGATCATTTCAGCCCACGGCTTAAGTCGTGGGTTATGATTATAACGCATCATTTAAAACCGTTTTAACGGCTTAATGCTAAGAATATTCAGGTTCACTATTAATTAAGTTCACAATAAAGATAATTTTTTTTCATAGATGTCTTATAACGAAAAACTCGCAGAAAGAATCTCGAAGCTGCTTGAAATGCATAAAGGAATTGTTGAGAAGAAAATGTTCGGTGGTATTGCCTACATGCTAAATGATAAAATGATGACTGGAATTGTTAAAGATGAACTTATGGTCAGATGCATGCCGGAAGATTATGATACACTCCTTAAGAAACCTCATGCCAGGCAAATGGACTTCACCGGCAGACCAATGAAAGGTTTCCTTTATGTTTCCGCTGCAGGCATAAAAACTGATAATCAATTGCAAAAGTGGCTCGATATCGGTATTGAATTCGCTCAAAAGAGTCCTCCAAAGAAGAAAAAGAAAGGTAAATAGTTTTTTAAATGACATACTTCGCATTCTTAAAAGGAGTTAATGTAGGCGGCAATAATATCATCAAAATGGCTGAACTTAAGGCTATGTTTGAATCATCAGGATTTAAGAATGTACGTACATTCATACAGAGCGGAAATGTTGCGTTTGAATCCGAAGCCAATTCCGAAGCCATAAAGAAGAAGATCGAGTCCAGCATTAAAAAAACTTTCGGATTTGATATTTGTGTTGTGGTTCGCACTAAGCCGGAGATGGAAAAGATAATCAAAGAGTATCCTTTCAGCAAAGTTAAAGGTCATTTAGAATTCAAAGTTAATGTCGCATTTCTTGATAATACTCCCGGAAAACCCGAATCTAATGAGCTTGAGGCGCTTAATTCAGATATTGAAATGTTTCATGTTAAAGGAAATAATGTTTACCAGATCTGCAGGATCAGCACAGTGGATTCACTAATGGGGAAAAATTTTATTGAGAAGAAATTGAAGCTCAAAGCTACGGTAAGGAACTGGAACACAGTAAACAAGATACTCACGATTTAATTATGGAAATACTAAAGCAGCAGTACAGATTAGTTCAGGGTTCCAGAGAAGTATTACTTGATTTCTGCACTTCTATCAAACCGGAAGATCTCGTGAAGGAAAACGAGAGTTTCAACAATAGCTCAATTGCAGAATTATTGCTTCATAATGCGAACACTTATATATTCTGGCTGAAACGCTTTGCTAACAAAGAAGAAATGGAGTATTTCAAAACTGAAGATGTAACCGGTATTGATGAAGTTGGAAAAGCGTTTGCAGAAGCTGACTTGGAAGTTGAAAGATTTCTCAATAGTCATTCAGATCCAGCAGCACCAATTGAAGGAGAAATTTTCTGGCTTAAAAAGAACATGACTTTCACGGTACTGGAGCTTTTTACACATATAATCACTCACGAGTTTCATCATAAAGGACAGATCATGACTATGGCACGAATGATGGCATGCACTCCCCTGGATGCTGATATAATAAGGTTTTAATATTGAAGGTAGTCACCCTTATTTTTCCATATCAAATAATTATATCTATTCATAGTTTCGTAAAACTTGTTATTGGATTCTTCGCTTCCGCCAGTGGGCGGACAAGTCGCTAAGAATGACAACGTGAAGAATGAATTTATAGTTTTTCGCTATTTCACTAACTCACTATTTCACTAACTGACATTCTCGCTAATTGATAAATATTTGCATACATGGACATTTCTACCAGCCGCCGAGGGAAAATCCCTGGACGGGAGAAATAGAGCTGCAGCCGAGCGCTAAGCCGTATCATGACTGGAATGAGAGGATTTTCCATGAGTGCTATGAACCTAACAGTGAAGCTGAGATTATCGATGATAAAGGTGAAGTTGTTTCATTGGTCAATAATTACGAACTGATAGACTTCAATTTTGGCCCTACCCTGCTTGCATGGATCAGAAACAAACACCCGGAAACTTACGATAAGATCATAGAAGCTGATAGAATCAGCGTAAACAATCATAACGGACACGGCAATGCTATTGCAATGTGTTACAGTCACATGATAATGCCTCTTGCTAATCTAAACGATAAGATCACACAGGTAAAGTGGGCTCTGGCAGATTTCAAGTATCACTTTGGCCGCAGCAGCGAAGGCATTTGGCTTCCGGAAACAGCCTGTAACCAGGAAACACTTGAAGTACTTATCAGTGAAGGAGTGAAGTACACTATCCTGGATACCAGTCAGGCTGCATTTATAAGAAAGATTGGAAATAATGATCTTACTGATGTAACAGACGGCTCTATAAACCCCAAAATGCCATACAGGTGTTACTCCGAGCTTCATCCCGACAGATTCATAAATATCTTTTTCTATGATGGGCCTGTTTCCAAATCAGTAGCGTTTGATGATGTACTTAAAAGTTCGCAAAACCTCCTCACCAAGATATTCGATGCGGCAGATAAGATCAGAAATGGGCCCCAGCTCATAAGCGTTGCAACTGACGGCGAGACTTTCGGGCACCATAAACGCCACGCAGAGCGTACCCTGGCATTCTTTCTCCGCTCACTTGCACCCGCAAATAACCTGAATATTGTGAATTTCGGCGAATATCTGGAGATGTTTTCGCCGCAGTTTGAAGTAAAGCTCAAGCCCGGTGAGAATGGTGAGGGTACTTCATGGAGCTGTCCCCACGGAGTTCAGCGCTGGCTGGCTGATTGCGGCTGCGGAGGGGGAGACGGGTGGCATCAGCAGTGGCGTAAGCCTCTTAGAGATTCATTGAACTGGCTCCGCGATCAGTTAATAATCATTTACGAAAATCTTGGCAGCGCATTCTTTGCAGATGTCTGGAAAGCCCGAAATGATTATATTCACCTCATGCTTGAAGACACATTTGAAGGCAGGATCAACTTCTTTACACTTAACGGAATTAAAACGCTTTCTAAAACCGAAATTAATGCAGCAATCAAGCTGCTTGAAATTCAGAAAAATTCAATGCTGATGTTCACGAGCTGCGGCTGGTTCTTCTCCGAGATCTCAGGAATTGAAACAGTGAAAATACTTGAATATGCATCAAAGGCGATGGAACAGGCAAAGGAATTGACGGGAATTTCGCTTGAATCCGAATTTCTGAAAAGGCTCTCACAAGCCGAAAGCAATATTCCAAAATTCAAAAATGGCAAAGGAGTATATCTTAAGTTGGTTATACCAAAAAGGATGAGAACGTAATTTGGAAAGTAACTATTTTCTAAACACGAAGACTGCCGGAAAATGGCATAAAACAGGTACAAAAAGGCGTGCGGGAGTTGCCGTTCCGCTTTTTTCACTGTACTCTTCAGGCAGTGTTGGAATTGGAGAAATACCTGATCTTAAACTGCTTGTTGATTGGTGCTGTATCACCGGAATTTCTATCATTCAGCTCTTACCGCTAAATGATGTAGGCAATGACTTTGCTCCATACAGCTCCTTAAGTACTTTTGCCTTAGACCCCATGTATCTTAAAGTTTCGCAAATAAAGCATTCTGATACATCTCAATATCAAACAGCCCTTCAAAAGATGGCGAAGAAGTACCGCCCAATTCTCAAAAGAATCAACTATAAGATAAAAAAAGCAAAGATCGAACTGTTGTGGGAAATATTCAAATCAACTCCAATAACTGGCATAAATGAGTTTGGTGATTTCAAAGCTGCAAATAATTTCTGGCTGGAAGACTATGTGCTTTACAAAGTAATCAGGGAACTGTATCCGGGTACAGGATGGGAAAACTGGCCCGAAGGTTTGAAGTTTCGCGATAAAGTTGCAATTGAAGAAATCCGAATAGGAAATATCGAGCGTCTTGAGTTTCACAGATGGATGCAATGGCAGCTTTTTGAGCAAATGAAGGATTTGAAGTATTATGCAGCGGGTAAGGGAGTATTTCTAATGGGAGACCTTCCCTTTCTTGTGGCAAGAGAGAGCGCTGATGTGTGGTCAAATCCGGATCTTTTCAGGCTGAATCTTTCTGCAGGCGCGCCGCCAGATATGTATTTTGCACTTGGACAAAAGTGGGGTATGCCACCATACAACTGGGATAACATTGCAAATAATGGCTTTAAGTATGTTAAAGAAAAACTCAAATTCGCTGAGAATTTTTATGATATGTACCGAATGGATCATTTTGTTGGCCTATTCAGGGTCTGGGTATCCGGAGTTAATAATACCGATCCTTCTCATCCCGGCAGCTATATGCCTCCTGAAGAATATCTTTGGGAAACTCACGGCAAAAGGATCATTGATGAAATGATAAGCGCAAGCGGAATGCTGCCCTGCGCCGAAGACCTTGGAACGGTCCCGGGATGTTCATACCATGTATTGTATGAATATGGAATACCCGGCATAGACTTTCAGCGGTATTACAAAGGGAATTTTGCTTTCCGTGCTCCATCAGAGTACAGGATAAATTCAATTGCCGTACTATCTACGCATGATTCGAGCTTCTGGTTAAACTGGTGGCAGTTTGAAGCCGGCACAATCGATGAAAAGCTGTTTGAAATGATGTGTGATAAAGCCGGGATTGAATTCAGTCATTGCAAATACGCTAAGAGTGTTTTGTTTAATAAAAAGCTCTCTAGATACGGCAGGCTGTATTGGAATGATGCTGTGAATTCGCCCCAAAAGCTCGCAGAAGTATTTAATCGCCCGGTGGAAGCTGTGCAGGATATTGCTTACCTATATATGGAAAGCTACGGCGAAAAGCAAAAGTTCATGAACTATCTTGGCGTAAATCCCGCAGAAAGCATGAGTGAGACTGAATTAATGAAGAAATGTATTGGGAGGATCAATTCATCCAATTCAATATTCAGTATTCAGTTACTTCAGGAGTATCTTTCAATTGATGAAGGGCTTCTGGAAAAAATGGGAAAATGGGATTACCGGATAAACTCTCCCGGCAGCGTAAGCAGAAAGAACTGGTCAATACTCTTGCCGGTTTCCCTTGAAAGGCTTCTTGAGTTAAACATCAATGACGATATTAAATCGATCATTAAGGAAACACAACGAACATAGAATCGTCTTTAATTATATTTAATTATCTTCTTTTAAAATAATAGCCTTAGCTTCTACTAATCCAGCTTTTTCCTGCTCACTTATGGTTGGGTAGTGCAGCTGCAATTTTTCCAGAGTACCAACGATTATATCCCCTACTGCGGCCCGCATAAACCACTTTCTATCTGCCGGAATTATGTACCACGGAGCATGTTCAGTAGAAGTATTTGCTATTGCATCTTCAAAGGCGTCCATATACTTATCCCAATATTCGCGTTCTTTGATATCAAATGCCGAAAATTTCCAGTTCTTTTCGGGTTCATCAATCCGCGCTAAAAACCGTTTCTTTTGCTCATCTTTGGAAACATGCAGAAAGAACTTCAGTATAATGGTTCCGCTTATTGCAGCATTTCTCTCGAATTCGTTAATTGCATCGAATCTCTCTTTCCAGAAAGATTTTGTAATATCTTCCACCCGGTCAATTCCCGGGATGTTCTGTTTAAGTATGTATTCAGGATGCACCCTGGTAACAAGCACTTCTTCATAGTGAGACCGGTTAAAAATGCTTATCATTCCCCTCTTAGGCAGAGCTTTATTAACCCTCCACAGGAAATCATGACCAAGCTCTTCGGTTGTTGGCTGTTTAAAACTTGTAACATTGCAGCCTTGCGGATTTACCCCGCTCATTACATGTTTGATCGTACCGTCTTTTCCGGCAGCATCCATTGCCTGGAACACGATAAGCAATGAGTACTTATTCATTGCATAAAGCATGTCCTGAAGTTCTGACAGGCGCAGAATGTCACGCGCCAGCATCTCACCTGCATCTTCTTTATCCTTAAAATTAGCCGTGTATTTTGTATCGAATTTCTTAAGGTTGATCTTTGTACCGGGTTTTACGAGAAGATTCTCGTCTTTTCTAAGATTGTTATCGGATGATTTTCCCACAAGTTGCTCCTTTTCGTGACACAAATATAGCGATTACTTATAAAACTTATCGTAGTAATCCTTTATCATTCCGGGTTTGAATTTGCCTGAGGAGTGTATTCTAAACAGAAAATCCCTGAATACTTCATGTCTGTTGTTATAGTTCTCTTCCTTCATGATCTGGTACAGTGCAATAGCCAGTACGTGAATACCCTCATCGCTTTCCTGCCATCTTTTGCGGGCATCTTTACTTATATTTAAGCTTTCGTTTATCATCTGATCAAGTGATTGAACGCAATCCTCTTCAAAAAGTCCGTCCAGCGTGTTGTAACCAAATGATGGATTATGATTATTCACTTTATCCATTACAAACTCATCTGCGCTGAAACCTTCTATAAGTTCCCTGAGTTCCGAATCACCCTTATAATCATATGGCGGGTGCATCATTTCATGGGCCGCATTTCTTACAAGTATCTCAAACGGCCAGTCAATTGATGTAAGGAAGCGTGTACCGGTAATCCTGATCCCATGCGGCTTGCAGAAGTAGAGCATGTAAACAGTGATCGTATCAGAAGGGAGCTTGAATCCCAGGAAATATTCATTTTCTTTGATAACATCATAGTTCGGCAGGCCGGGCCTGAGTTTATCTATCGCTGCAATTATCTTCGGCAGAACATTCCTCTGCCAGTATTCAGGGTAACCGGAGGATTTTAGAAATTCAAGTATCGTGATCAATTCGTTCTTAACTGAAACAAACAACTCCCAGTTCTCATCACTATGATAAATAGTTTTTGAGAAGTTCTCTTTTAGTCTTGAAGGCTCTTTAGTTGTTTCAATCAGTTCATCTATAGAATTATCATCAACAGCAGAAAAATAAAGACATAACCATGCAGATATTATGGTGCCGTTATCTTCTTTTAACTTCTTCTTGAGTGCTGCAAGTGCATTCACGGCTTCCGGAGTCAATCTGGGTTTATATGAATCATAATCTGCCTGGTAATAATCTAAGTAAAACGGGTCACCTGTCATTATGTTAAGAAAGCAGAATAAGTCGTATTTAAATGAGGGTTCTATCTTCCAGTTTGTCATAGTTGTATCAGTTTTAACAGTTTGAGTAATGAGTGCAAGTCCGCCTGCGATAAGCAGAATTTTTATTATATTTAAAGACAACATTTCGGTTTTTCACAATAATAAAGAGTTAATTGATACGAAAATAGAATGAAATTAACATTGCCGACAATATGCCAAATTAGAAACAAATTACTCAAACCCGTTATTTATCTATTCAGAAAGTTTCTTTAATTCGTCCAAACGGTGATTTTCGTGAGTGATCATGTACTGGTCATTCTTCAGTAAATCGTAAGCCTTCCTGAAATAAGGCTTTGAATCATCTTTCTTTCCAAGCACCAGCAGGCATTCCCCTATTTCCGCAAAATTATAGCCGTCTTCTGCGATGCCGTTCTCCTTATTGTAATCAACCAGTTCACGCTGAATATTCAGCGCTTCATTTGCGCGGTCTAAGAATCTCAGTGTCCTGCCAACGCTCCACTTAGCAATTGAAAGCCCCTGCTTCGATTTCCTCTCAATATGCCAGTTTACATTTTTCTTAAGAATCTCCAGCGCTTTTTCGTGCTTGCCCATATCATTATATGTCCATCCTGTATTATTATATAATGCGCCAAGCCAGCCTTTTGCCCGCTTGTCTTCAGATGCCTCGGCAAGCTTCATTGCAATTTCATTCCACTTTAATGATTCATCCCCTTTTTCAACTATACCCATCATATGCGCTGCATCAACGGAATGAAAATCTTCTTTATACTTTTCCGCCTGCTCAAACGCAGAAAGGAACAGTTCTCTAGCCTTATCAATTTCTTTGGATGAATTATAAGTCCTGCCGCGCTCAAGCAAATATCGTATCCTTGCCCTGCTACTATCCGGCTTTAGCATCTTCATAGCTTTATCAAGTATTTTGTGAGCCTTTTCAAACTCCATACGCAGGCCGTGCGTCCTTGCAATCTGAGTCAGAAGTTCAGCATACAATGCATTATCGCCAGTTGCCTTGATCTCCTTCTCAATTTCTTTGAACTTTTTTTCTGTCCTGGCGGGATCGTTATAGTCCCACAATTTATCAAAATCTAAATCTTTCATTTTATTGCCCCTTCCTTTCCGGTTATTCTTCTCAGCAGGCCGGTTTGGCCTGTGTGATATGCTTCATGGAATGCGAGGAAACTGAGCGTTTTGAGCCCATCCTCTTTACCGGAGAGGTTCGTATTTGTAACCGCTTCTTCAAGTTCTTTTTGTCCATTGTTGAAAATCTCAACGATCTTATCCAATGCTATTGCTTCATCGCTTTTCAGCTGCAACGTTCCGCGCGCGTATAGCTTATTCATTGATTCATCGCACACTCGCGGCAAACCAAACATTTCCCGTATATCATCACGGCTTATTGCAATTTGCCCAACAACCCGGTTGAGCGGATTGCCGCCTCCTGCAGGAACAATAAGGCTTTCCTCATGCGTTATGCCTGCAAGATTACGGTTAAGCACCATATGGCTTGCCTTAAAAATAGTCAGTGTTTCGAAATTATTCATATTGTGGAAGTATTTAGGTTATTTTTATGATGTGACGTCAGGTATTTACCTGACCTGTCTGCAACAGGCAGACGTGCGTCAGATGAATATCTGATGCCACAGAAGATCTTCTATTCTATCTATTACTATTATTACACATGTTCAAATCCAATTGTTATTTGAGACATCTTATTTATCATTTTTTCATTTTTTTCAGCCCGCGACTTCAGTCGTGGGAACGAAGATAAGCAGCTTAACTGAAACCGTTTTAGCGGTTTATGTATCATTTTATTAGAAGTCTTATTTTTTTGTAATATCGTAAGTATTACAATAGGGGGTTCATTGCACCCGGTTTTACTAAAACTATTTAAACTTTGAAAATATCTGTTCAACCGTATCAAGCGCCCAGCCGTGGTGAGCTACTTCCTTTGCATCAGGCATTTTGTATGACTCAAACCACTGGTAAGAATCAACATCACCGGATGGAAGCATCTTTGGCAGTGCGTCAATTATCTGGTAGTAATGAAATACCAAATGCCATGAGCCGTCATTTCCAACAAATGACTCCATAAATCCAAGCGTTAAGTTGGCGGTAATATACCCCGCCTGCTCGCTGAGTATCCGTCTTGCAGCGTCTTCCGGCAGTTCATTAAACCTCACCAGGTCATCCGGCAGAAACCACCCCTTTTGATGGTCGTATTTGTTCGAATCCTTATACTTTACCAGTAAAACTTTATCCTTATTAATAAGGGCAATATCGGCTACAAGCTTAATTTTTTGGTTTTCTGTTGTTATCATATTTGTAAAATTACGGGTAAGTTTTCAAACTTTCAACTTATAAGAAAAATTCAAGATACGCCAAACAAGAATTGAGGCTAAAGCCTCATTGTGAAGGGTATCATTTACCCAAAACCTAAAGAAGCTATTGCAAAACCTTCTTTGCGTGGATCGAAACGACCTTCCTGCTATACGCAGGGGAAATTTACCTCCTTACCCCCGTTGTTGGTGTTCTCACCAACAACTTTACGCAAGATCTTTCCATATCCTAAGTTTTAGCCTGCAGAATAATTAACGTATATACCCGCCGGAGTTTATCCCGCACGTGAAGCGGGGCGGGTATGAGAGTCAATACTCCCAGACGCTGGAATTCCAGTTTGTGGAGGCTTTTTTTTACTTTCTGGACTTGGAATGTTGTGATTACAGCCGTTAAAAGGAACTTTCCAGTTTGTAAAAATGCAGAAGCAAAACCTAAAGCCAGACTCAAAGACTCGAAGACTCAAAGAAAATCAAAAGCCTTTACCATCCGCTCAACGAGTCGAGTCGTCGACCAGCAGGCGGACAAGCATCAGGCACAGAGTTCTTATCGCTTAACTTAACATGTTACTAGCCCCCCGATGTAGAGGCTGTCTCAAAAGTTCCATTTTTCAGTGGCACAGACATTCTTGTCTGTGATTATTAATCATAAATGTTGTTTTCGACAGACAGGAATGTCTGTCCCACTGGTTTTGAGACAGCCCCTAAAAGTCGTGGCAATTATAATTATTGACCAATTTTTGTATTAATTTTTGATAAGAAATGAAGTAAAGGAAATGTTTTAGAGAAATAATCAGATATGATAGAAAACTATATAGAAATAAATAAAGAGCTTTGGAATAAGAAGACTCCAATTCACGTTAAATCTGAATTCTATGATGTTGAATCTTTTAAGAAGGGGAAAACCTCGCTGAATCCCGCTGAGCTTGAATCTCTTGGCGATGTAAACGGAAAATCGCTTCTCCATCTGCAATGTCATTTCGGAATGGATTCGCTTTCCTGGTCAAGACTCGGCGCAAAAGTTACGGGAGTTGATCTTTCCGATAAGGCTATTGAACAGGCTTGCATGTTAAATGATGAGTTAGGACTGGATGCAAATTTCATCTGCTCTAATGTGTATGACCTGAAAAATAATCTAGAAGGAAAATTTGATATTGTTTTCACTTCATACGGAACTATCGGCTGGCTGCCTGATCTTGAGAAGTGGGCTGATATTGTCTCACATTTTCTTAAGCCGGGAGGTACTTTCTTTATCGCGGAGTTTCATCCTGTAAGATGGATGTATGATGATGATTGTGTAAATATTGATTATTCGTATTTCAACATTAAGCCTATTGTAGAAAAGGTATCACACTCATATGCTGATAAAGAGCGGTTTATTAATCATTTATCTTACGGGTGGAATCACCCTTTCAGCGAAGTATTTTCATCACTTATGAAACAAAACCTGCAGATCACAGAGTTTAAAGAATATCCATACAGCTATTACAAGTGTTTTAACAACACTATCAAAAATGAGCTTGGATACTGGGAAATAAAGGGGCTTGAGGGCAAAATGCCGCTCATGTATTCGATCAAAGCGGTAAAGCCGGAATAACTTAGATCACACTTCATCCTGGAAAATAAAAAGCAGACTAAAGAAGTTACAGCAAATGAAAACGCTCAGAATGTTGTAACTTATTACGAAGATACCGGGCTTGATTACGGTAAGTGGAGCCGTGAATTCAACATGCATTTTGGCTACTACAAATTCCCTATGAATCCCTTCCGCCGTGAACCGATGCTTGAGTTGATGAACAGGCATGTTTTCGAAAGTCTTAAGCTGGATGAAAGTGATGAAGTCATATTTGATTTGGGGTGCGGACTTGCAGCGCCGTGCCGCTCATTTGCGAAGAATTATCCGGGTAGACTGGTTAAAGGTATTACAATCGTTGAGTGGCAGATAGAAAAAGCAAAGGTGCTTAACAGGCTAGCCGGTGTTGAAGATAGAATTGAGATGATACTTGGTGATTACACAAACCTCGGGTTTGAAAATAATTCTGCTGACGCTGCATATGCACTCGAAAGCGCATGCCACTGCCCCGGAGACGATAAAGCAGCATTTGTTCAGGAAATGATGCGTGTGCTTAAGCCTGGCAAAAGTTTTGTGATAGTTGACGGATTCTTAAAACGCCCAGGCAGTAAGTTTAACCGCCTTCTGAAATACTGCTACAGGGAAATATGCAAAGGCTGGGCGCTGCCTTCATTCCCAAATGTAAATGGAGTCACCGCCATGCTTGAAAAATGCGGCGCAGAAATTATTGAGGTAACTGATCTCTCTTTCCGGGTTGCGCCATCTGTAATGCACGCTCCGTTCACAGTTGTTAGCTTTCTGCTGAAAAAAATGCTGCAGGGGGAAAAGCTCAATTCCGTAAGACTTGGACATCTTAAAGCTTGTTTCCTGGGACTGATACTTGGAATGCACAGAGGCAGTTTTTCATACATTATGATAAGCGGCGTAAAAAAGAAATAAATTAATGATCATGAAAATATTATTAATGTTGATATTATTCCCGGTTTTATGTTTTTCACAAACTCAAAAAGACCTTATCGGCTCATGGCAGGCTGCACCTCATGTTGCGGCGGGTTATGATGATACATATACTTTCAATGGTGACGGCACATTTTATTACTTCAGCAATCAAATGGATTGCAGTAAAAGAGAGATTGGCTTTGGAGGCTATTGGGAACTAGATGGGAAAACAATTCATCTTACCATTACATATTATGAGATTGAAAAAGGCGGGTGGCTTGAGCCTTCAAACGGAAGCTGCGGAAGCGATTCAATGCTCGTTGGTTCTGTAATCGTAAGAACATTTTCCATTCCGTATGCAATGGAGAACCTGAAAATAGCCAATTACAAAACTGAAACTGAAGACGAAACCCAAAGATATACAATTGAGCTGAATAACAGAAAGTATTGGCATTTTTCTAAATTTGAATATTAACATCAGTTGAAAATAGAAAAGTTGACAGAAAGCAGCATACCGGCATTCAAAGAATATTTCAAGAAATATGCTCATGAGCAGGATGAATCTTTCCCGCCTTTGGAAAGCTTTACTATTAATGAGAATGAACCGGTTTATGTTTTGAAAGTTGGTAGTGAGATCGCCGGGGCAGCAGCGCTTATGATCTATCCGGAATATAGGGAAGTCAAACAGGTACGTTTCAGGATCTTTCACTCAACGGATGCCCTGGAAAAAGCTATAAACTTTTATTAAACAACATATTAGAACACACTGTTGGGCTCAATTCTATTTACTGTTTTATTGAAGACAAATACAGCAATATTACAGATATTTGGGAATCTCTTGGGTTTGAATCAAGGCGCTTTGCATGGATTCTTGAGCGGGAAACATCATCTTTCATTAAGCCTGAATTCCCAAATAGCTTCGAGCTTAGAACTTTCCGTGACGGCATTGATGAAAATAACTGGTGCAATATTATCAATGAAGCTTTTGAGCATTCACTTGGGCACGTTAGAATGACTCCGCAAAAGATAGCAGATTGGCGGATTGATCCCTCTTACATAAACGGGAGGGCTGTATTTCAGAGAAGGATTCCGGAAGGAATCGCTTTACAAATGTTATTATTTTGATACAAACAAATAACCGGTAAGAAAATGGATAGTGATATAAAAAGTGATTTCCTAGAAGTAGTAAAAAGTGCGCTGAGTGAAAATATTTTTGTCAAATTTACTTTAGGCAAATACCGCGGGGGTGAAGATGGCCTTGAGAATATTCATATAAATCCTGTGCGCTTGAAGGAAGAGATAAAACTTGCATTCCGTTATAAATATAAGACCCGTGATGTGTATAAAAACTACTCTCCTGAAGAATCTCTCAGTATCATTGGTGATGAGCTCGGAAAAAATTTTCTTTATGGCGGATTGTTTTCAACAAAGAATGATTTTGTAATTGAATACAATAAAAAACGTGTTCCGCGCACATATACCCGCAAAGCTTCATTCAATAGGGTTGATATTAAGGAACATAACCGCGTTAAAACAAGATACATTGATTCAAAAGAACCCTACCTAAACCTGCTCGGAATAACTAATGCCAAAGGCGAAGTTAAAGGCGATAAATATGATAAGTTCCGACAGATAGATAAATTTGTTGAAATAGTGAGCTCGCTTATAAAAGATTCAGATCTTGCTGAAAAAGATAAGCTCAGCATTATAGACTACGGCTCCGGTAAAAGCTATTTAACATTCGCGCTGTATGACTATCTTACAGGCCGCCAGAGGGTAAAAGTTTCCATGAAGGGTATTGAACAGAGAAGCGACCTTGTGGAAATCTCAGGCAAAGTTGCTGATGAATGCGGATTCAAAGATCTTAGCTTCATTAACAACAGCATATCAGGCCACAAACAGAAAGACGCAGATATTGTCATAGCGCTTCATGCATGCGATACAGCAACCGATGATGCTATTGCAAAAGCAGTAAAGCAAAATGCCGCCATTATCATCCTTGCCCCCTGCTGCCAGAAGTACATCAGGAAACAACTGAACGTTCCCGAAGAACTTGCCCCTGTGTTCAGGCATGGCATACTTGAAGAGCATTTATCATCTTTCCTTACCGATGGCCTCAGAGCGCTTACACTTGAATCACTTGGCTATACTACAAAGATATTTGAGTTTATCTCAGGAGAGCATACAAGCAAGAACATTATGATCACAGCCATAAAAGGGGAATATTCAGAAGAGAAATACATGGAAAAGATCATGCAGATAGAAAAACTGAAATCTAAATTCCAATTGAAGGATTACTACCTGGATAAGATTATTCAGCCTGAAAATTAAGATCAAGAATTTTTTTTTGCTGGATATTGACACCAATATTGTTTTTTGTTTAGACATTGTCATTCTGAGCCCGATTCATCGGGCGAAGAATCCACTGATAATGCAGATGGATGCTGCCCACCAATGGGCGGGCTTAACACTCTGTTAAGCAGGGCAATATTTTTTTTCTGAATTAATCCATAGTGATTGTTGTTTAGTAAAGTAAAAATTGATTTCAAAATATTAAGTATTTATACGCAATGTTAAAAGTAAATATTGAAAATATTTTTGGCTTTGTTCCAAAAGATGAAATCTATTCACTCGAAGCCAGAGTTGCAGAAGCAAACAGCTCAATTTACAATAAAACAGGCAAGGGTAGTGACTTCCTCGGCTGGGCGGGTCTTCCATCACGTACATTTGCAGATACAGCAGAACTAAAGCGGATCAATGATTGCGCTTCAAGGCTTGCGGGATTATCCGATTTAATGGTGGTTATCGGAATTGGCGGTTCATATCTCGGGGCTCGTGCTGTTATTGATGCACTCTCTTCAAACTTCAATGCACTGTTAAGTAAAAATGAACGAAGAGCTCCTTTAGTACTTTATGCCGGGAATAATATTGGTGAAGATTATCACACTGAACTGCTGAAGGTACTGGATAACGCAGATTATTCTTTAATTGTCATTTCGAAATCAGGCACTACTACAGAGCCCGCCATTGCATTCAGATTACTCAAAGAGCATTGCGAAAAAAAATACGGCAAATCCGGAGCTTCAAAAAGAATTGCAGCGGTTACTGATAGTTCACGCGGCGCGCTCAAAAAACTTGCAGATTCCGAAGGCTACGAAACATTTGTAATACCGGATGACGTAGGTGGAAGATTTTCAGTCTTAACTCCGGTGGGTTTGCTCCCTATTGCCGCAGCGGGATTTGATATAAGCAAACTTCTTCAGGGAGCTGCCGGAATGGAAAACATTTGCCGCAAGGAATGCTCATTTGATAATAATCCTGCAAACCTGTACGCTGCTTCGAGATTCAGCCTTTACAATTTAGGAAAAGCAATCGAAATTCTTGCCGGATACACGCCAAATATCAATTATATAATCGAGTGGTGGAAACAGCTTTACGGCGAAAGCGAAGGTAAAAATGGAATTGGTATTTTTCCGGCGGGTGCGAATTTCACTACGGACCTGCACTCAATGGGTCAATGGATACAGGACGGAGTGCGGAATATTTTTGAGACTGTCATAAGTATTAAAGAACAATGCCATATCCTAAAAGTCCCAAATGATGCAAATAATCTGGATGAGCTGAATTTCCTATCAGGTAAACGATTTGGCGAAATTAATAAAATGGCAGAGCTGGGTACTTCAATTGCGCATGTTGAAGGGGGAGTGCCGAATATTTTGATTTCCATTGAGAAGCTTGATGAAACAAATCTCGGAGAAATGATCTATTTCTTCGAAAAAGCCTGCGCCATAAGCGGCTATTTACTTGGTGTGAATCCCTTCGATCAGCCTGGTGTTGAAGCCTACAAAAAGAACATGTTTGCCCTGCTGGGTAAGCATGGATTTGAGAAAGAGTCTGCGGAAATACGTAACAAGCTGAAACTTTGAGCATTATGTGAAGGTTTTATTCAGTAAACCATAATCATTGAGTATATGAAATCAATATTACTATCTTTAATTACGATATTATTATTCATGAAATTAGCCCACGCGCAGCATACTTGCTGTGAGGAAGAAACAAATTCTTCCGAATCTACCACTTCGCCAAACATCATGGCCTCATTCAGCAATGATAAGGAATTCCGCGACGTGCACCCTGAGCCGCTTGCTTTTACGCTTACTGACGGCAAAGGAAAGATGATCACATACAAGACTTCTGACGGAGTTGATGCTATCGGCTACGAAGTGAAGTCTGACAACCCCACTAATAACTGGGTATTTGTATTTCATGAATGGTACGGCTTGAATGATTACATTAAAAAAGAATCCGAAGAAATTGCTTCTACACTTGGTAATGTCAATGTTCTGGCAATTGATCTTTATGACGGTAAAGTAGCAGCAAATAATGATGAAGCCATGAAGTATGTTCAGTCTGTAGAAAACTCAAGGGCGTTCGCAATTATTAACGGAGCAAAAGATTATGCCGGTACAAGCGCAGTATTTGCGACTCTTGGATGGTGTTTCGGCGGCGCGTGGAGTAACCAGGCATCTATTGAGCTTGGTGACAGGTCTGCTGCTTGTATTATCTATTACGGAATGCCTGAACAGAATATTGACCGCCTCGGCAAACTCAAAGCTCCGGTACTCGGAATCTTTGCCAAGCTTGATGGCAGAATTACTCCCGAAGTTGCCGCGAAATTCGAAAGTGACCTTGCCAGCCTCAAAATTCCGGCAAGCATTAATCAGTATGACGCAGTTCATGGATTCGCAAATCCCAGCAACCCAAAACATAACATCGAAGCCACTAAAGATGCCAAAGAAAAAACTTATGCATTTTTGAAAGAGAAATTGAAGTAGTTCAAAGGCAATCAATTATTTGATTGTTGTCATCGTAGGGAACGGTCGTGACCGTTCCTTTTTTGTCATCATGAACGCAATGCCGCGCCCGCCTACTGGCGGGAAAGCTCCATTCATTTTTTCAGCCACGAATTTCACGCCAGCCTGCCGGAGCATCGGCGCAGGCACTAATTACACGAATTTTTTCCAGTACATACGACCCAGTGGTTGTCTTATATTTGAATAATTTTGTATTGTGATTTAGTTCTAAATAAATTATTTTCTGGTGATGAGAATTGGGTAAACGGGAAAAAAATGAGATAAAATATGAGAACTGGATTCAGACTGATGATGGAGGTAGAATTTATATATATGAAGTTACAGGAAAGAGCGGCTGGAAAGCTAAATATATCAAGACTGTAGATGAGAATGAAAATACGTTATTTTTTGTTCAGGAGATATATGATGAAAATGGAGATTTAGTTGAAATTCACGAAAAGTTTCCAGTAGATAAAGGACATAGAAAAGTAAAATGATAATTACAAAAAAAATACTTGCTGAAAAGATTAAAGAGTATCTTTATCACAAGATCAGTTTGGCGGAACTTGTAAGCTGGGCAGAAAGTATCATGATGGAAGGTGACTTTCCTGCTGAAGATGCACATGCATTGAAAAACATTGTTTCACTTCTTGGTGTTGCAGATGTCCGTTCATTCGGTCTGACTCTTGAGGATTGTGAAAATTTCCTGGAACAGCTTGGATATAAGATCGAATTTGAAATAAACGAGAAATAGTATTGTCATCCTGAGAGACTGCCGCAGGCAGGAAAGAAGGGTCCATTCATTTTTTCAGCTACGAATTATGCGAATTTATTAAGAAAGCGATCTGGAAATTCACTTTCTTAATTCAGTGCACATTGAAAACTGGATTCACCCCTGCGCAGGTATGACAGACATTTAATACTCCAGCATTATCCTTAATTACTTTCTGAATATCATCTACAGCGAAAGAGTTTTATTGGTTTTTGTGTTTTTCAGCCGCGAAATTCACAAAGTGGTTATTAATGTATAGAGACGACTCCTTAGTTCGTCTTTTTGTATTTATTAAGAGAACTTGATTATGTAAATTATCTTTATAAATAGAATAATCATGAAACCTAAGATATTTGTAAGTTCTACAATTTTAGATTTTGAAGATTTAAGAAGTGCTCTAAAATTTCATCTTGAAGAACTTGATTTTGAAGTCCAAATGAGTGAGTTTCCCAATTTTGAGGTGGACAAAGATTCTGATACTTTTGATGCATGCATGAAGAATTTAAAAAAATGTCAGTATTTTATACTATTAATTGGATACAGGAGAGGTGCATGGTATGAAAAAGGAAAGCTTTCAATTACTCATAGAGAGTATTTAGCGGCCAAGTCGTTGATAGAAGCCGGGCATCCATTACGAATTATTTCATTTGTGAGAAAACCTATTTGGCTATTAAGAAGTGATAGAACCGCCTTATTAGAGCATTTCCAATCCAAATCTCTTGCTATTTCAAAAGATCTTACAATTGTAGGTTCTCCAATAATTGATGATCCAGAATATATTTTCAAATTTGTGGATGAAATAAAGAGAGGTGTTATGTTACCTAAGGCGCAATCACCAGTTAATAATTGGATTTTTGATTTTGATAGCTTTGAAGATATTGTAACTGCTTTGAAAAATTCATTTAATATCACCGAATCACTTGAAGAAAAAAAATATAAAAGACTGTTAATAAATGAGTTGATAGAAAATAGAGATAGATTTTTTATTTCTCCAATTGACCTTGATGAATCTGAAGTGGAATACTCAAAAAAAGAAAAAAACAATTATTTAGATTTTTTCAGAAGAACTTTTTTCCCTCGACTACTAGATAAAGAAGGGCAAATAACAGCTAAAATCTATGAATTTGATGTTACTGGGAAAGAGTTAATGCAAATTTTTTTCTGTACAACTTTTTATCCAAGTTTTACAAAATTATATAGTATCAAATCTTCGATTTTGTCAAAAGTGCTTAACGAAGGTCTCTTGTTGAGTTATGATAATTCTGTCGGTGAGTATAAAAGTAATTATCTAATTTTTTCATTAAATAAATTACTTGAAATGATAGAAAGCTTTAATAATTTTAGACAAACCACCGCAGACAAGGAATTTAATAAGGATATGTCCAAAGTAATGACTGATGGATCCGCAAGAAAGGAAATTGTTAGATTAACATTTAGTACTGCGCTCGCTGTAATTACCTATGGATACTTGGCAAGAATACCAGAATTGATTTCAAGTATATTAAAAGTCTTGGAAAAAAAAGAATACGATGAATTGCTGAAGTTTGATTTTTCCATGAGTTATGCCAAAAATTATCTAGCAGGTTTAAACTAGGTTGATTATACAGTGTTTTTATCCTAATTTCATTAAGTTCAATACTCAATCAATTCCTTCAACTGCTCTTTAAATCTTGCCTTTGGGAAGAAATTCTGCTCAAGCTCGTGTGAAAACGGCACGGGTGTCTCTAGACTGCCCGAACGCATTACCGGCGCATCAATATAACTGAACAATTTTTCGCCTATCCATGCCGCAATCTCGCCGCCAATTCCGCCAAACAAAGTATCTTCATGGAGAATGATTACTTTGCCGGTCTTCTTAACGCTTTCTGCTATTGTTTCATAATCTATCGGAAGCAAAGTTCTCAGGTCTATCAGATCTGCGCTTACATCAGGAAAATCTTTCAAAACATTCAGCGCCCAGTAAACTCCCATGCCGTAAGTAATGATAGTAACATCATCGCCTTCGGTCTCAAGCCTTGCTTTGCCTATTGGCAGATTGTAGTAACCATCAGGCACATCTTCGCTTACGCTTCTATAAAGAGCCTTGTGTTCAAAGAATAATACCGGATTTGGATCTTCAAATGCTGAAATAAGCAATCCTTTCGCATCAGTTGGCGTAGCGGGATAAACAACCTTCAATCCGGGTACGTGTGTGAACCATGCCTCATTGCTTTGCGAGTGGAACGGACCCGCGCCAACTCCGCCGCCGGTGGGCATGCGCACTACAACATCTGCATTTTGTCCCCAGCGGTAATATATTTTTGCAAGATTATTTACTATCTGATTAAACCCACACGTAACAAAATCAGCAAACTGCATTTCAACCATGGATTTATATCCCATTATCGATAGCCCAAGCGCTGCACCAACTATTGCTGATTCACACAAGGGTGTGTTGCGAACCCGCTCTGTTCCGAACTCCTTATAAAAATTCTCTGTAACCTTAAAAACTCCGCCATATTCTGCAATATCCTGACCCATCAGAACAAGGTTATCAAACTTCTTCATTGATTCCCTTAGGCCGTCACTCACTGCGTCAACTAACCTGCGCCGGGTGGTAACGATCTTTATCGGGTCAACTGCCTTTTGCTCAAACGGCGCATATACATCGTTTAGTTCAATAGCTGTATCTGGAACAATCTTAGGTTCAGAAAATGCATGTTCAAGTGATTTTTCAATTTCAATTATGAATTTATTTCTAACAAGCTGTATTGTTGAATCCTTAAGTATTCCGGTGTTCAGTAAATACTCTTCGTAGTTCTTTACCGGGTCCTTCAGTCCCCATTTTTCAATTAGCTCTTTTGGAACATATTTGATCCCGGAAGCCTCTTCATGCCCCCGCATACGGAAAGTTTTGCATTCAATCATTACAGGCCGCGGCTTTTTGCGCATGGAATTCCTAAGCGTCAAAATCCTGTCATAAACTTCCAGAACATTATTACCGTCTATTTGATATGCTTCCATGCCATAGCCAATGGCCTTATCAACCAGTTCACGGCAGGCATATTGTTCGCTTACCGGAGTTGAAAGTCCGTAGCCATTATTTTCAATGATAAAAATTACAGGCAGCTTCCACACTGCGGCAACATTTAATGATTCATGGAAATCTCCTTCACTGGTTCCGCCTTCTCCTGTAAATACTGTTGTTATCTTTAGCTGGTGTTTTCTTTCTTTTGCTTTTTCCAGCACTTCGGCTAGGGCGATGCCATCTGCAATACCAAGCTGCGGCCCAAGGTGTGATATCATACCGCAAATATGATAATCATTGGTTCCAAAATGAAATGACCGCTCGCGCCCTTTGGAAAATCCTCTGAGGCCGCCTTGCAGCTGTATGAATAACTTTTCCAGTGGAATGCCTCTTGATGTAAATACTCCAAGATTTCTGTGCATTGGCAGAATATACTCATCCTTATCCATAGCCATAGTTACTCCAACCGAAATAGCTTCCTGCCCGATGCCCGAAAACCACTTGCTTATCTTGCCAAGCCTTAGCTGCAAAAGCATTTTTTCTTCGATCATTCGCGGAAGTACAATTGCTTTGTAAAGCTCAAGCAAGGTTTCATCGGAATATTTCTTGCGGTTGAATTCCATTACCTGTTTTATAGTCAGATCGTTCTGTTTGTGCATTAATTTATTAGCACTGAATACTAAAAATGCAATTCATAGAAAGGGAAGGCGTTTAACCTTCCCGTAAAAAATTATTTATTTGCATCCGCGCAGTTAAGCTGCCGGCGGTACAAAAGTTCTCTGTGCAAATTCCTGGTCAATAAATAGCAGCCCTTCGCCCTTGCCGCCTATGATCTGCATCTTGCCAAGCGCCTTGCTTGCAGATGACTCTTCTTCTACCTGCTCATCAACATACCATTTCAAAAAGCTGTTCACTGCATGGTCGTTATTTTTTATCGCCTCGTCCATTAAGTCATTAATAGATTTTGTGACTCTCTGTTCATGCGCCAATGCTTTTTCAAACACTTCGATGTTCGATTTAAACATAACATCAGGTTTTGCTATCTGCTGAAGCTCAACTTTGCCGCCTTTATCAAGGATAAAATGAAATATCTTCATAGCATGAAAATGCTCTTCCTGTGCCTGAACATGGAAATAATTTGCAATTCCGTCGAGGTTTTCAGCGTGAAAGTAAGCTGCCATCGAAAGGTACTCATACTCAGAGAAAAACTCGTTATTCATCTGATTATTAAGCTCTTGCGCCAGTTTTTTTGATAACATAAAGACTCCTTTTTTGGTGATAATTGTTATTTTAATACAAACTTACTAATAATATAAATGAGTTGAAAACTAAAAATGTTTCAAATGATGAATTGATACTGGCACCTTATTAAATTCCCCTCTCGAGGGGCCTGCCTGCTGCAGGCAGGGGTGGACGCCGAAGGCGGACGGAGTGTGTTGAATTAACAATAGTAATCACAACTTCATCTTTTCAATTAGCCTTCTATCCTTTTTAGTCGGCCTGCCGGAACCCTTATACTTTCCCAAATACGAAATTATTCTTTCAGTCTTAAGCTTATCAAGTTCTTCCTGCGGCGTGATATCTTCTGCAAAATTTTTTACAAGGGGAGCGGATACACGCTTTTCCAAAAGCTCAATGACCCTGAACGCTCTCTTAACATATCCCTGCTGAACCGTGATGACCTCTCCAATCTTAAAATGCCGCGATGGCTTAACACTTGCACCCTCGATCTTCACTTTTCCGCCATCGCATGCATCCGCAGCAAGACTCCTCGACTTGAATACCCGGATACACCATAAATATTTATCTATTCTTACTGGCAATTAACAATTAACAATGAACAATAATTATTGTCATTCTGAGGAGCGCAGCGACGAAGAATCCAGAATACAATTCTTTATGGTTATCGCCCTTTATTCAGTGCTTCATTAAGATCTTCACGCATATCATCGAATCTCTTCAACGCCTGCTTGATAAATTCATCGGTTAAGATCTTCTTAACTCCTTCATCGCCCATTACATCAAACTCACTTACTTTATAGACCTGCTCAAGCCCGTTCTGCTCAAACTTTATCAGGTACTTTTGGTTCCAGGCAAATATCGAAATTTTGCAATCCGGATTCTGTATTTCTGCTATTGTTCTCAATATTCTTTTTTGGTTCTTAAAAAAAGCGTCCAGTTACCCCACATCTCGCCTTTAAGATAAAATCCATCTAAATCAACATCTTTTATTCTGTAGGACATTTTCTTTCCTTTTTCTATGATATCATATTGAGAATCAAGATTGACCAATATTCTCTTATCAAAAGAGTTTTGAATCGGGATAAGCAATTCTTCGTAACCGACATAAGTTACTGAAATTACTCCGGGAGTTTCTTTTTTAAGAAATCTCAATCTTACATCACCATTTTTATTTGTTCCTTTTTTTTCAATAATTGCGGAGTCTTTTTCGTATATTACTCGTGCGCTTGATAATGGAATTCCATCCTCATGAACATGTATGTTAACAATAATACTATCACTTTCTGTGTAAATTGAATCAATAACAGTGTAAGCTCTGTAGAGGCCATTATCCGGAAAGTCCATGAATTCCAAATTCAGAAAATATTTTGTTGCTTTATATTCTCCAAACCCAATTGATTTGTCATTCTCCGCTTCAAACATATAGGTGAAGTTTCCACTATCGCCAATTGAAATTACTTCTCTATACATTCCGAAAAGTGTTGTCTTTTTTGTAACTGGATCATAGTCAATTACAGACATATATTCTCCAGGCTCTATCTCCTGAGAAAATATGCCTGCGCTGATAAATAGTAAAAATAATATTGTAATCGTTATTTTCATAGAAACCTCTTGTGTAGGGAACGGTCGTGACCGTTCCTAAAAAATCATATCACTATCGCCAATACTATATTCACAATTGTTATGACTGCAAGCCCCGCAATCGCAAGCTTTGTCGTTTCGCGTTCTGCAAATATGAAAGTATAAATAGCTTTGAGTATGTTATTCGAAATTATTGCCTGAAGCGATGCCTTTGCGATCAGATCTGCACCAATTTCATACTTACCCTGGAACAGGTTTAGTAAAAACGGATCAATATCAGTAAATCCAACTCCGAAAGAGAGCACATTCAACCCCCCTGCGCCGTAATTTGCAATTACATAGTGAGTCAGCATACTGAAGAATATAAACAGTGCTGCAAAAAGTACCGCAGCCTTTAGCTCTAACGGATTCGTACTTGCCTCTGTAGGTTTACCATTACCGTCCTCCGCATCTTTCGGACGCTTAATGTAATATATTCCCACGGCAGTAATTATTGATACTGCAAGCAGTATGAGTAGCGGCATTCGAAGAATATTGCCAAGCTCGGGATTAAAAATATATATCAGTATCAGTATGCGCAGGTACATCATCGCCGAGCTTACCACTATTGAAGATGCATACTTGTAAGCTCTATCTGCGCCGCCGTTTTCGCGGCTGCGTTTGGCAAGAATCATTGTAGTTGCAGTTGAACTATACAGGCCGCCGAGAATTCCCGAAATCACAATTCCTGAATCCTTAAATACAAACTTCTGCAGCAGGTAACTTGCATACGAAATGCTTGAAACTACAACAACTGTCAGCCAGATAGTATATGCCGAGAGGTTTATGTATGGTATATCGGGTGACTTTGGTACAATTGGCAATACAACACCCGCTATGACAAGGAATTTTGCAAGAGTAGTGAATTCATCAATTTTTATCCTGTCAGAAATATTCTGAAGGAACTCCTTGCGCTCTACAAGAATCAAGACCGATACCACTATTACAACAGTAAGCCATTTCGGCTGGGTTATGATAAGCGGCCCAAGTGTATAGGTTATCAGCGCTACAAGGATCGAAGTACTTCCATATGCTTTTGTATCTCGTATCCTTCCGAAATAGAACACTCCCAGCAAACTGCCAAGAATTACAAATCCAATTATATACAGAAGCAGACTCTGCGGAGAAAGAGTGTAGAGTATGAATCCAAGCGCACCAATGAATGCAAAGCTTCTATCCGTACCAAATATCGCCGCCTGTTCCGGGTCGTCGCCGGAGCGCTTCTTCTGCTCAATTCCTATTATCAGCGCAAATGCCAGTGTTATGACGAAGTTAAGGAATACTTCGGGTATTTGGTCTATTACCTGCATAGCAAACACTTAAAAATATCGTTATTTATAAGGGAATTCAAGGGAAATTGATACCTGAAACTGATATTAATGGTTGTTTTATTTAATAGTATGTTTATACAAATATTGATAAATTGAGAAAATTAAATTAAATATGGTAGTAGTAATCAAAAAGTCTGATTCTAAAAGGTCAATCCAAAGAAAGATCAAATCCGTGAAGCCTCAAAAAGCAAAGAAGCTGCTTGATGCCTATAAGTATAAAGGTATCTTAAAGATCAATGAAAACCCGAACGAAATACAAAAGAAATTAAGAGATGAATGGCAATAGAGTAGTATCCGATACTAATGTTCTTATTTATCTTCTGAAAGGTGATGAGAAAGCGGCTAAAATTCTAAATGGAAAAGAAGTATATGTCTCCATAATAACAGAGATAGAACTTCTTGGTTTTAGAAATTCTACTGCTGCTGAGATCTCAAAAATCAAGAATTTATTATCTGACTGTTATATAGTAGATCTTAACAATATAGTGAAGGAGCAGGCAATTGAAATGAAAAGATTTTACAATTTGAAAACGCCTGATGCAATAGTTTGTGCAACTTCGAAATTCTTAAATATCCCACTTGTTTCATCTGACAAAAAGTTAACAATGGTTGGTGAAATAAATGTTGTGTTTTTTGATTGATCAAATAATGTCCGGGTCTTTTTCTCTTTTAACCTTCACGCAATCTCATTAAATTTGTGTAATTAAAATGGATTCCCTCTTTCGGGGGAATTAGTAATATGGAACTCTCAGGCAATATAGTAGATGTACTGAACAGGAAAATCTTCCCGGGCACGATTACCGTTGAAGACGGGAAGATTAATAATGTACAACGAAGAGGGGATGATATCAATCCTTCGCTTGCGCTTGGTATGGCCGGACCATTCATCATGCCCGGATTTATTGACTCACATGTACATGTAGAAAGCTCAATGCTTATTCCAAGCGAGTTTGCACGGCTAACAGTACTGCACGGAACAGTCGCAACCGTCTCCGATCCCCACGAAATTGGTAATGTGCTCGGCATTGCCGGAATCCGCTATATGATAGATAACGGGAAGAAAGTGCCGTTCAAGTTTTACTTCGGCGCATCATCATGCGTGCCGGCAACTGCTTTTGAAACTGCGGGTGCTGTTATTGATGCCGAAGGTATTCGTGAGCTTTTCGAAAAGGACGGACTTAAATATCTTAGCGAAATGATGAATTACCCCGGCGTTCTGCATGGAGATGCAGTTGTAATGGATAAAATTAAAATTGCCCATTCTCTTGGCAGACCGGTTGACGGCCACGCTCCCGGATTAAAAGGTGATGAAGCAAAGAATTATATTACCGCAGGAATTTCTACCGATCATGAGTGCTTTACGCTTGATGAAGCGCTTGGTAAAATTGCTTTAGGAATGAAAATTCTCATCCGCGAAGGCTCAGCCGCTAAGAACTATGAAGCCCTGCATCCGCTCCTTGGCTCACATCCCGCTATGGTCATGTTCTGCAGTGATGATAAGCACCCGAATGATCTTGTCATCGGGCAGATCGATCAGCTTGTAGCGCGTTCAATTGCACATGGATATGATCTGTTTAATGTACTTACTTCTGCTTGCGTTAATCCTGTAAAGCATTATGGACTTGAAGTCGGATTGCTTCAACCCGGCGATCCCGCAGATTTTATTGTGGTAAATAACTTAAAAGATTTCAAAGTTCAGAAAACATATATTAATGGACTGCTGGTTGCTGATGGCGGAAAGACACTCATCAATAGAGTTCCATCTGAGATAGTGAATAATTTCAACACATCCCGGAAAAATGTTAAGGATTTCTATGTAGATGTTGAGTTCGATGGAACTCCCGAGATACGCGTAATAAAAGCGCTTGATGGCCAGCTAATCACCGAAGAAATTCATCAGCCCGGAAAAATGCTTGATGCAAAGCTTATCTCAAATACTGATAATGATGTCCTGAAAATTACTGTTGTTGAGCGGTACGGCAATTCAAAGCCTGCCGTAGCATTCATTCGCAATTTCGGATTCAAAAAAGGGGCAATTGCTTCCTGCGTTGCGCATGATTCTCATAATATAATAGCCGTAGGTGCAAGTGATGAAGATATCTGTAATGCTGTAAACGGAATAATAGATTATAAAGGCGGAATATCTGTTGCTGTGGATGGAAATGTTGAGGTCCTGCCCCTGCCTGTTGCAGGTATTATGACAAATGAAGACGGCTATACGGTTGCCGAAAAATATACCAGGCTTGACGCAATGGCAAAATCACTTGGCACAACTCTCCATGCTCCGTTCATGACGCTTTCATTCATGGCTTTGCTGGTTATCCCGCAATTGAAGCTAAGCGATAAAGGCCTCTTCGACGGTGCAAAGTTTGAATTTGTAGACTTGTATGTCTAACTAATGAGAATCAGTAGAACAGGCCTGCCTGCTGCAGGCAGGCATTCTTGTCTGTTCTTCATTGAATTATAAATAGCACTGTAGTTCCGAAGGCATCTGCAAAAAAAGATGATAATTGAATTTATTGAGTAGCCCCGCTTTTTAGAGGCTGTCTCAAAACCAGTGGGACAGACATTCCTGTCTGTCGAAAACAATATTTATGATTAATAATCACAGACAAGAATGTCTGTGCCACTGAAAAATGGAACTTTTGAGACAGCCTCTTTAGAGCGGGGGTTAATAATTCTCCAAAAAACGGGACTTTAGTCCCCAAACAATTTTCTGTAATCGCGCCATGAATATAGTACAGAACTTAGTTCATAGCCTTTTGTATAGTTACCATTTTAGATTAATTTGCAATATCATCTATTCGTGGCACGAATAGATAGAGCATCCAATTACTTGACATCTTTCACTCTAAATAACACTCAATACACCATCAGGCAATTTGACGAATCCAAAGATTCCGTCGAAGAATTGACCGTCTTGCTTCATAAAGCATATAAACGCCTTGCTGATATGGGGCTGAACTTTGTGGCAACATATCAGGATACAGATTACACACGGAATTACCTGAAAAAAGGGGAGTGTTATATTCTTTTGAAAGAGGGTAAGCTCATTGGCACAGTGTTTTATTACACAACCATGTGGGATGATGCTCCGGATATCTATAAACGGGATGACACCGTGCTGTTCGGTAAGTTTGCAGTTGATCCTGCTATGCAATCAAACGGACTCGGCAGCAGGTTAATGGATTTCATTGAATCACTTGCCTTATCAAACAGCAAAAATCAGATCGTTCTTGATACATCCGAAAAAGCATATCACTTAATTGATTATTACATAAAGCGCGGCTATGAATATATTCATCACTGGCAGTGGCCTGACGTGAATTACCGGAGCGTTATCATGGCAAAGAAATTATCATAGTTTGAATATTGTCAGATTAGGATAAACTTGCTGCATTCAAAATTAATATTACCTCGTTTGAGAGGGAATTCAAATTCAGCCGGAATCGGGCAATGGGAGAAAGAGGCAAAATCACCCAAAAACTCGCCAGTCAAGATGATAACATAATATCAAATATTGCGAGCAGCGTGAAGTGAAACTTTGGAGTATTTTCGTATCTTGCTGTAATAATAGATAGTTACTTAATTTCATAGATAACGTTTTTGGGGTATTCCTACATAACTATAAAACCTTTATTTTATGCAAAATAAGAGAGGAAAACTGTATTTGAATACAGCTAATTTTGCGGAGTTTACTTATATGTCTAAACAAAACGGTCCGAAAACAGTATTGGCTTCAAAAAACACATCGATAATATCGGTTGCAGAATCACTTTTGCACGATGCAGGGATTGAATACTCAATATTTCAAAATGGCTTTACAGAGATCCAGGTTAAAGGAGATGAGAATATTTTTAAAGCCAGAAAAATTCTTATAGATCTTGAAGAACTTGATTTTCATGATAATAAATAGCAGCGTTTTTATTTAGATTTTGTATTAATAAATAAGTCTTTAATTTAGAGCGGGGTTTTTGCCCCGCTTTTTTATTTTATTAACTTAAATCTTCTAAATGAAAAAAATTCTCATTTTAGGAGGTACAGGTTTTGTCGGCAGGATTCTTACCGAAAACCTGGTTGCCTCCGGAGAAAAGCCCGTGCTGTTCAACCGCGGTAAACGCAATCCGGATATTTTTCCTGAATTAAGGAAAATTACCGGTGACAGGAATACCGCTGATATAAAACAAATTGCGGGAGAGTCGTGGGATACCGTGATCGATTTCAGCTGTATGCACCCCGATAATCTTGATGAAGTTACAGATTTGCTCAAAGGCAATACGGGCAGATTCATTTTCATTTCTACCCTTAGCGTCTTTCCTATGACTGATCCCCAAATGTGGAGTGCGCCGGTTGGCGAAGATACTCCAACTCTACCCTGTACTTCCGAACAGCGTAAAGACCCCAATGTTATGCCTGCATATGGCGAGAAAAAAGCTGAGTGCGAACGGATATTGCTTGGTAAAGAATGGCTTGATGCAGTGATCTTCAGGCCCGGACTTATCTATGGCAGGTATGATCATACCGATAGGTTTTACTACTGGCTGTACCGCGCCAAAGTATGCGAGAGAGTGCTCATTCCCGATCATGGCAAAGAAAGATTTACTGCCACTTATAGCGAGGATTTTGCGAAATTAATCGAATCGGCAATTTATACTGTTAGTCATAACAAGGTGTATAATGCCTCAACACATACTCCTGTTTCTTTGATTGATAATCTCAAAATGGCTTGCAGACTGCTTGACAAATCCCCCGAGATCATCAGCCGGGAAGCTTCATTCTTCGTGGAAAACAAGATCGAGCCATGGAATGATATTCCTCTATGGGTTGGTGATATGGATCTTTGCATGGATAATTCCAAAGCACTAAGGGATTTCCCCGTAAAATTTCAATCATTTGAAGACAGCTTAAAAGGCTGCATTGAATATTATTCCTCTTTAGACTGGAAAGCCCCAATTACCGGCATTTCCGTTGAAAAAGAGATAGAATATATTAATATGGTCATAAAATAAACACATCTATTGAAGCATTAACAGCCGCGCCCTCAGGCTGTTATTATCAAATCCCTTGATCAAATAATTCCAAATAAACAGATAATAAGCCTTGACTTTTCCTAAATTATAATTTAACTTTGTACTGCAAAGTACTTTCTAATAGAAATCAAAATTGAGTATGGATAGTAACCGGGAACATCTTAAAGATCTAACAGAGATCCGCTCCATGATG
Organism: Ignavibacteria bacterium; assembly: GCA_019912545.1. GTDB lineage: Bacteria > Bacteroidota > Ignavibacteria > Tepidaquicellales > OLB5 > OLB5. The sequence goes on from JAIOIK010000042.1 coordinate 95,384, forward strand.
GAGAGGTCTTCAAGCTTCATTTCGCTAAGCGGACTCTCCGGAGTAAGCGCGGGAATTGTTGGCCTCATTGCAGCTTTTGTGCTTCACAGCAGGCTTAATCCTTTTCTCAGCTTTCGTACAACTACATATATGACGGCTGAAAAACGAACTGAACTCATCATTTTTGGGGCTGTTGTATCGTTTGCAGTGCTTGTAATCACTTTCGCACTTGCGATATTTTTCACAGCACGTAAAGCAAAGAAAAAAGGGCTTCCCGTATGGGACGGCTCTTCAAAAAGGCTGGTCATAAATCTCTTCATTCCGCTTTTAACAGGCGGTATATTCTGCCTGCTGTTACTATATCATTATTTTGACTGGCTGGTACTTCCTTCAATGATCATTTTCTACGGACTGGCGCTTGTTAACGCAGCCAAATTCACACTTAGCGAAATGAAATGGCTTGGAATTACAGAAATTGCAATTGGGCTCCTGGCAATGTTCTTTATTTCTGAAGCAATTATTTTTTGGGGCATCGGATTTGGTGTAATGAATATTATTTACGGACTTGTAATGTACTTTAAATACGAAAAGTAGTATTACACAGTGAAAGGTATAATTGAAAATATTAATAAGCTTTTTGAGAGCAAAGTCCGGCTTGGAATAATGTCAATTCTGATCGTGAATGAGAAGGCTGATTTCAATTCGCTGAAACAGCATCTTGATGTCACCGATGGTAATCTTGCAAGCCACATATCCGCACTTGAAAAAGCGAAATACATTAAAGTGCACAAATCATTCATAGGCAAAAAGCCGAATACGGTTTACTCTGCAACCACACAGGGAAGGAGGGCTTTTAACGAACATTTAGACGCATTGGAACAATTGATAAACCGTTCGGTATAAATGTAACAAGTTTAACCTGCGGTTTAATACAAATAAAGGATCATATAAATGAATTCAAGAATCAAAACTTACTTTTTTGTTATCACTTTGCTGGCTGCCTATAATTTTTTTTTCTGGGGCGAAAAACTGGGATTAAATTTGATGTTATTCCTCTCGGCATCTGCCATTGCAGTCATAATGTTAAATAGCGAAAACCTGAAAAGCAAGAATGTTCTCCTATCTCTGCTTGCGGCTATGTATGCTTCTGCAATGGTGATAGTGAATAATTCCGGCTACAGCAAGTTTGCCGCAATTACTCTGTTTATGGTGTTTACCGGATTTGCGCACAAAAAAAAACTTCGCACAGTTTTCAACGCAATGTTTACTGCAGTTTCTTCATTTGTGATCTTCCCGTATCACATTTATGCCGAGCTTAAACACACTTCCGGAAAATATAAGCCTGTCAGAGGGATTCTGAAAATTGCAGGGCTTGTGTCCATTCCGTTGATATTTTTTGTGATCTTCTATTCTATATATGCATATTCTAATCCCGTATTCAATTCATACTCTGTGAGTTTTTGGGATTCCATCGGGAAATTTCTGTATGAGATCTTTAAGGATTACCCGGTATTAAGATTCTTTTATATCTTGCTGGGACTAATACTCATAATGGGAGCGCTCTTTAACCGTAATATCAGCGCGTTTGCAGATATCGACAGTTCTTTTATGGACACTCTTCTGAGAGATAAAGCCTTTAAAGTCCACTCACGTACAAAACCAATTGCCAAACGCAGGGTAATGTATGAGCTTTTTTCATACCGCTTTAAATTCAACACGCTAAGGCTCGAAAACAGAATGGGTCTCGTGCTCATCTTCATGATGAACGCTCTGCTTCTGCTGCTTAATATTATCGATATAAAATTCACGTGGCTTGGTTTCGATTCCAGTAGTGTTGATAACCTTGCATACTATGTACATAACGGCACTTACCTGCTTATATTCAGCATACTTCTCTCTATGGCGATACTTCTGTTTTATTTTCGCGGCAACCAGAATTATTTCTCCCGAAACAAGCTGCTAAAATACGGAGCATACTTTTGGATATTACAGAATGCAGTTATGGCAGTATCAGTTGCGCTCAGGAATATGTATTACATTGAATACTACTATGCGCTATCTTATAAGCGAATTGGAGTAATGGTGTTCCTGCTGCTTACTTGTGTTGGACTTGCCACAATTCTTGTCAAGATATCCGGCAGAAAAACTACTTACTGGCTGTTCAAAGTAAACTCAACTGCGCTTGTTATTATGCTGCTTATCATGTCATCTTTTAGCTGGGATAAGAGTATTGCAGAGTTTAATCTATCCAATCCCGATAAGAAAGAGATCGATATCGAATATCTTCTCAGGCTTTCCGAAGACGCATATCCCATACTTGATAGGCACAGGGATGTGCTGAATAAGGATTATTTCAAGTATGGATTCATGTGGAGCGACCAGGTTTATGGCATGACAGAATTTAAAACTAAGGTTAAACGCTTCATGGAGGACCAGAAACGGTATTCATGGCTTTCATGGAACCTGCCGGATGAGGCGACATACAATTACTTTTTGAAAAGTGACCTTGATTACTATAATGAGGAAAATATGATGAAGATCGAGATCCGGAAGTATGATAAAGAACCGAAAATAGAATAATAACGATGAATCGGGTCCTTCAGAAGTACTTTGATCTTTATGCTGTTTCAGGTTTCGTACTGCTTATGCCTTCTACAATAATTGTTATTTCCTTTACCATGCGTATCTTTGGAATCCCATATTTATTTGAGATAGTCAAAGAACTTCACAGCTCTTTACATTTATTCAACTATATATATGCCTGCTGTTTCGTAGCAATTTTAATTGGATTCATTGGCATCATTTACGTGAATACTGGCAGGAAGTATAATTGCTGTCAAAATTTTCCACAAACCAAAAGTTACTTCAATCTTGCGATAATATCCTTCAGCCTAATGTATTCAATGTTCATTTTCCTCTACCTTGAGCTTGATAAATTCGGTAATATTCCGGTTGGGAGAGATTGAGTATTCCTATAATTCAAATGACACCAAAGTCCATTTTCATTTTCAGAAAGATATGCTATGCATTATTGATATTATTCTACTTTGTACCACTAGTACAGAATTTTTTCCTCTACGGTTCTGGTGCATTTCTTGCATCAATTGGTTCCTACATTCTATTCTTATTTTCTTTTTCGGGTATTGTGCTAATTTACTTTATTGCGGAACCGGTGGATCATTTCAGAAATGTTGTGATAATTATTACTGTGATTTCGGTTTTTTCATTTCCATTTATTAATAAGGCAATATCAAATCATGAATTATACAAAAATTTCAAATCCAGAGAGAAGGAGCTAAAGGAATTAGTACAAGATATTGAAGAGTATGGAGAAATAAAACAAATGGTATTGCATGAACATGGCGGATTGTTTATGCTTAATTTTGAGTTTTCGAATAGTTATGAAAATATTCTGGATACTCTTAATATTGACGAATCAAAATTTGAGAATATTAGAGCGGAAATGAAAAAAGCAAGAATTAACAGTTTTAAAACTGAAAGAAATTCGATTATCCTGTATCATAATTCCATTTTGCCTAAATTTATATACAATTCCGAGAAGTCTCCGGGTCTAATTGACGGACATTATAATCATTATGACATATACCTTGATACAAACTGGTATGCAATATTCTAAAGTTATTAAGAATCAATGTAATTTGGTAACGGTTGCTGTGTGGCTTACTCTTAGAGCTGCATAGCACCTGAAAAATATCATTCATCCAGTGTCTATAAGTGGCAAAATTTATTAAGTAGTTGGTACTATTTTCAAACCAGATGATTATCATATTTCTGTTTTAAATAGATTTTTTTTAGTAAATTTGGGAAAATCTAACTGCACATTAATGGAAACCACAAAAATTCAAAACATTTGTATGGGCAGCGTTTATGCTGAGGATTATGATGATTCATATAAGTTTTACCATGATATACTCGGACTTGACGAAGTAAGCCCGATGGGTGATAAGGCATGTTATTTTGATCTTGGTAATGATCAGGGCCTGTATCTTGAAGGAGGATATGAGCTTGTTGGAGCGGATGAACGCTCTTCAAAATCGTCTTTCACTTTCAAAGTAGGGTCTGCCTCTGCAATGTATGAGAAACTGAAGAAAAGAGGTGTGAGGACTATTCATAAGGAACCCATGAAAATGAATGAAACTATGTATTGGTTCCAATGCTGGGACCCCAGTGATAATATTGTAGAATTTCTTGGCGGGAAGTAGGAATGGCTGAATTTACGTGTGAAAACACACCCCGTCTTCACCTTCGGTGAATCCACCCCTCTCAAGAGGGGACTTTTGCTTCAATTCCCCTCTGGAGAGGGGAGGGAGCGAAGCGGAAGGGGTGTGTTAAATTGGAGATAGATTCTTTCATCAGGTATTGCAGACAGACATTGCAATCTCAATAACAAGAAACTTTCTTACAGTTTCGAATCAATAAAATACGGAAGCATTTTTCTCCATGAAGGCCAGTCATGCGGAATATCATACCCCCACAAGTCAAGCTCATGATCAATTCCTTTTGCATTCAGAATATTGGAGAGATTCGTGGAGGCTTCGGGATTCTCGTAACTGCCCTGCCCCGAAGTAATGTAAATATGCTTACGGCTTTTTATCTTATTGATCAGATTTTCATCGCTCAGGTTTGAAATATAATCAACCGGCGAGTTGAAATATACGTTATCATCATAATATCCTTTAGAATAATCCTTCAGATCATATGAACCGCTCATTGCAATTGTGCCCGCAAAAAGATCGGGGCGGCGGAAAAAATTATTTGCAGCATGAAGCGCTCCAAAAGATGCACCTGTAGTAATGATCTCAATACCATCGCCGCAGACCTGCTTTATGAATGGGACTACTTCATTAATTACATAGTCATTGAACTGCTTATGGCGCTCGGATTTATATTCAGGATGATTCTCATCATTTAGCCAGCTTTCACTATTTATGCTGTTTATCGAAAATGCTCTTATCTTGCCATTGTTGATGTATGGTGTTATCGATTCGATCAAATGAAATCTTTCGTACTCCAGGTAGTCCGCTGCCGCTGTGGGAAACATCAATAAAGCGTATTGATTCCCCGTGCCGTAAACAACTATTTCCATATCCTTGTTAAGGCTGGGGCTCCACCATTTGTGTATTTCTCTCTGCATATGTTAAGATTTGATTAGTTATCAGGAAAGTAATTCCACGAAAATAAGGAAATCAGTTCTGTTTTGAAAGTCCATTTAAACCATAAATTTGTATAGGATAATCGAATACTTATTTTTATAATTAAACTTACTTCACAAGCAAAATCCGGATTATTTCACATAAATCAGCCTGATTTCTGGGCTTTTAATAATCAATTATTATGGGATCTAAAGAAAAAAAATCAAAAAAAACTTCGTTCGGCAGCAAAATTGAAACAAAGTTAAGGAAACTTGAAGAAGATATTGCAGCATCCAGAAAAAAAATGGTGAAGCTTCTTGCAAAGGCAGGTGCAAGAGATGTTGAAGATTATGAAATGAAAGATACTGCCGGTAATCCGGTTAAGCTTTCCGAAATGTTCGGAGATAAGGAAAACCTTATCCTCATCCACAATATGGGCAGATCATGTTCTTACTGCACTCTCTGGGCTGATGGTTTCAGTGGAGTTAGTTATTTTATAGAAAAGAAAGCGGCATTTGCGCTCACTTCTCCGGATTCTCCTGAGGTGCAAAAGGAATTTGCTGAATCACGGGGCTGGAAACTTAAAACTTATTCAACTGCCGGAAGCACATTCACAAAAGATATGGGCTACCAGGATGAAAAGGGTGGTTACTGGCCGGGAGTTTCTGTATTCCATAAGGAATCTGATGGTAAGGTTAAAAGAATTGCAAAAGATTTCTTCGGGCCGGGCGATTTCTACAGCAGCCCGTTCCATTTGTTTGATCTGCTGCCGAAGGAAAACGGGAAAGATTATGACGATGAGTAGTTTATTGGCAGGAGTCAAATCATTTTGACAAACATTCTCCCGCCGGAGCTGCAAAAATATGCAGATGAATTTCTGCAAATGAAAAGGGAATCATCAGCTTTCTTGAGCTCCCTTAGCACGCAGGCTTTCAACAAGAGGCCCGAAAGCGGGGGATGGAGCGCTGCCGAATGTATTGATCACCTTATTGTTACAGGAGTTGACTATTCCGATAAGCTCGAAGAAGCTCTCAATATTTTGCAGAAAAAAGATTTGCGGTATAATACGGCAATGAAGTTATCATGGTTTGGCAAAAAGTTCATTAATTTTGTTGAACCGCCGGTAAGGTTTAAAACTAAATCACCCAAAAAATGGAGGCCGGATTCAGCCATTAATAAAGATAAAGCAGCGGCGGCATACCTTCAGCTGCAGGATAGATGGGTTGACCTGATAATACAATCTGCTGATTGGGACCTCACAAAGGTTAAGCTGCCCTCGCCTGCAACAAAGCTTATCAGATTCACAGCTTTTGAGATACTTGGAGTAAACTCCGCACACCAGAGAAGGCACCTGTACCAGGCAAAACATGCCGCGGGAAAAAAGTAATTTAATTCTAATTAATAAGGAGCATTTATCATGTCACTAAGTTCATTCAATTTTAAGCAGTGGATAGAAGAGAACCGTCACTTACTCAAACCGCCCGTTGGCAATAAATGCATGGTCGATGGTGATCTTATAGTAATGGTAGTGGGCGGACCCAATGCGCGCAAGGATTATCACTACGAAGACGGCGCCGAATTCTTCTACCAGGTTGAAGGCGATATCATTGTAAAGATTATTGAAGACGGCAAACCGAAAGATGTGCATATCAAAGAAGGGGAAATGTTCTACCTTCCGCCGAATATACCGCACTCGCCGCAAAGGCCTGCAAATACAATAGGACTTGTAATAGAACGCAAGCGTGATGAAAAAGAACTCGACGGTTTCCAGTGGTACTGCGAAAATTGCGGAAACAAGCTCTACGAAGAATTTGTGAAGCTTGATAATATAGTAACTCAATTACCTCCTATATTTGAAAAATATTGGAGTGATATAGATAAAAGAACCTGTAAGAAATGCGGCACTGTAATGGCAATGCCGGCAAAAAAATAGATCACAAAAAAAATGGAATATAGTATAGTAGAAGTTGAATCCAAAAAAGGCATCAGCATTCGTGATAACTGCACTCCGCAGGATCTTCCTAAGAAATATGAAGAGCTTTATGGCGAGATCGGCAAATTCATGACGAAAAACGGACTGAAACCCAACGGTTATGCGTTTGGAATGTACCATGATTTCACTCCCGAAGATGTTGATCTTGAAGCCGGAATTCAGCTTGATGGTGATTTCTTGCTTGATGGCAGAATTCAGCTTACCGAAACTTACGGAGGTAAAGCGGCAAAGGCAGTCTTTATTGGCAATTACACCGGGCTTGGCAAAGCATGGGAAGATTTCATGATGTGGATAGAAGATAATGGCCACAAAACAAAAATGCCGTGCTTTGAGCTGTACATAACCGATCCACGCGTTGAAAAAGACAGCAGTAAGTGGATAACGGAGCTGTACTTCCCTTTGAAATGAACCTAATTCGTAATTGATAATTGAAAATAGACATACATACACATATTCTTCCCGAAAACTGGCCGGACCTTAACAAAAAATACAATACACACGGATTTGTAACTATTGAGCACCATAAACCCTGCTGTGCTAAAATGATGATCGGTGATAAAGTGTTCCGCGAAATAACCGATAACTCGTGGAGTCAAACTGCTCGCATTAAAGAATGTGATGAGCACGGAGTTGATATCCAGGTGCTTTCAACAGTGCCTGTAATGTTCAATTACTGGGCGAAGCCGGAGGCTACTTATGATCTATCCAGATATCTGAACGATCACATTGCCGGTGTTGTGAGTGATAATCCCCATAGGTTTGTTGGACTTGGTATATTGCCTATGCAGGATACGAGTTTGGCTATTAAAGAACTTGAGCGCTGTATTAAAGAGCTTGGTCTTGCAGGAATAGAAATAGGCACGCACATTCACGGCCGCAATCTTGATGATAAAGAAATTTGTGATATATTCCATGCTTGCGAAGAAATGGGTGCGGCAGTATTTGTTCACCCGTGGGATATGCTTGGTAAAGACAGGATGCCGGAATACTGGCTCCCATGGCTTGTTGGAATGCCTGCTGAAACTTCGCTTGCAATTTGCTCGATGATCTTTGGCGGAGTCTTCGAAAAGTATAAGAAACTAAGAGTTTGCTTTGCTCATGGCGGAGGTTCGTTCCCGTTTTCTATAGGCAGAATTGAACATGGCTTTAATGTCAGGCCTGATCTTGTTCAGACAAAAAATAAAGTTAATCCCCGGAATTACCTCGGGAAGTTCTATCTGGACTCCCTTGTTCATGATGAGCTTGCCATGAAATTCCTGATCGATCTCATTGGCGAAGATCACATTGCAATGGGGTCTGATTATCCCTTCCCGCTCGGCGAACACTCTCCCGGCAAACTCATCGAATCAATGGCTGAGCTTAACAATACCGTTAAGGAAAAGCTCCTGTGGAAAAATGCTGCAGAGTTTTTAGGAATGAAAGAACTCATCGCAAAGATGAATAGTAATTGACCCTTTTCTGCTTCAGCTTAAACCAGCGGTTTTTCTATGTTGTGTCAGGCCTGCCCGTACAGGCGGGTCCTCAGACCTGACACCAAAACAAAAGCCTGCCCAAAAATCAGACAGGCTATCAAATCACTTTTTACTTTCTACTTTTTAACTTTTTACTTAATTAGAACCATCTTCTTCGTCTCTCTGAATGAACCAGATTCGAGCGAATAGAAATACATGCCTGATGCAAAGTTTGTACCGTCAAACTTAACTTCATAACTTCCTGCTTTTTTGAATTCGCCGGAGGAGAATACTTCTCTGCCGAGTAAGTCATATATCCTTACATTCACAAAGTTATCTTTCGGTATATCGTACTTTATTGAAGTTACAGGATTGAACGGATTCGGATAGTTCTGGTAAAGCTTAAAGTTACCAGGTATAGTGTTATTTATTGAGATGTGGTTATTTTTGATCTCTTTACCAAGGAGTAATGAAAGTAACTTTGCTTTATGTTCTGAATAACCGGATGTACTACCCGACATATTATCACCAAAGGTGAGCATATGCTCAAGGCAAGCCTTGTTAAGCAATGCATGCACACCGGTAGAGTTACCTGTGTTTGCCTGATATATAGCATTGTAATCACTGATTGCCTCTTCTATCATGCCCTGCTTAACTTTTGATTTTATCATAAAGTCTTCTGCAAGCTCTCTTACTGTAGTGGTATTACCTGTATCAGAATTAATCCCAGAGTAATAACCCTGTATCTGCTGAAATGCTCCTGTCGAGCTATTTGCCTTTTCAAGACATGCAAATATTCTGGCTATTGCAACAGGCGCATAAGATGTCGTTTTGAAGTCAGATACGACATATTTATACTTGATTATTGCACTTGAATAATCAGCTTCCATTTCTTTCATATATGCCTGCATGAAATATGAATCAACCGTTGATGTTTCAGTGAGATCCTTAACATAAACAGAGTCATACATGCCAAAGCCCAAAGAATTAAGCTCATAATAATCAGTTGTAGGCAGAGAAGTACCGTCAAAGTATGGTTCATATACTATTCTGCCGCCTGAGGTTTCAAATAGATCGGGATCAGGAGGATCGTCATACCAGTTATTAAGAGTCGCATTGAAATCTCCCGATATTTCAGCGCTTATATAATATGCCTCGCTTACAGAAATGACATTATAACCGGAATCCATAAGCGGCGCACAATCTCCGCTGAAATTGAATGCAGACCCGTTTGGTGTGCCTGTAAACAGATTATTACCTCCCAGCCACCTTGTAATTGTACCCGAAGTAACCGGCTTGAGTATCGGCGCTGAGTATGAGCTTAAATGAAGGTTTATCTCATCTGCATCTGAAAAAGTGTTTTTAAGCAGGTAAGGCGACGAATACAGGCAATAGATCGAGTTTTCGAAGTTATATATCTTATTGTATTCAATTGTTCCGTTTGAATTATCCAAAGAGATGCCTGCGCCATTGCTAGCCGGACCTGTTATTACATTCCTTGCAATGTAAGGAGATGACTGAATAGCGGCAATGCCGCAGGAAATATTATCAAAGTTATTATCGGTAATAACAACATAACCTGCCCCGCAGTATTCAAGAAGAACTGCGTTTGAAAAGCCTTCAGAAAGATCTGATTCCGTATTGCAACCGCTGATAAGTGTGGGATTATTGCCGTAAACGTAAACCTGATTTGAAAATTTTGTATTTGTTCTGTTATTAAATGTACAGTTTGTAATTAGGGTTGTTGTCAGGATACCCGGCCTTAAGCCGGAACTACCTATATTCACACCGTTTTCTGCATTCTCAAATGTGCAGTTTTTTAAGGTATCATAACTATCACCTGTTATATAAATGCCGTCCCATGCCTCAGTGCTGTCATAGCTCATAAACTTAGTGTTATTCGCGCTTATCCTTGCGCCGTCTTTAAAGATAAGTTTTGAGCCTTTGCCGAATTTGATTGTTGAGCTGTCTTTACAGATTAAAGCAGTTTCATTGCCTTCAAAAATATAGGTGGTACTGTCAGGGATTTCCAGTTCCGAATCTTCTTCCAATATGATTAAAGAACTGTCTTTCATATAATTATCCGTGCATGGATTCGGTGCATTGCAAGGTGTGCGAATAATCCCATTTATAGAAATCTTTCCGCCATTAATAGTACCACCTCTGTTACAGAATTTACTTCCACTTTCCATTATAATCATTGAACTTGGATCCATGATTACCTTGCTGTAACACTCCAAAGTCAGCCAATTAGTTTGTTCAAATACTACTCTTGCTGATGGATTTAGTCTTAGGACCCCATAACCTTGAACGAATAACTTAGTATACCACGAACTCTGGCCCGGTACCAAAATTTCTTCATCATATTTCACACTTAAAGTACATTGGAATGCCCTCAAAAAAATGGACAAAAAAATTAAGAGTGATTGTTTAAGTTTTCAAATTGCACAGGAGAAAGATAATTCAGTTTAGAATGTCTCCTGTAGCGGTTATAAAATATTTCTATGTATTCAAAAATCTGCTGTTTTGCTTCTTCCCTTGTATAAAAATA
>JAIOIK010000043.1 GCA_019912545.1 Ignavibacteria bacterium
GGTTTTGATCAGCCCTCACACCAACAACAATAAATAAATCAAGAAACAGTAAAACTATAGAGACAAAAGTCTAAAAGACTTCTGTCTCTATATAAACCTCTACTTATTTCAGCAATACCATTTTCTTAACATCCTTGTAAATACCTGCATCAATTGTATAGAAATAAATCCCGCTTGCAAGACCGGTACCGTCAAAATCAACATCATATTGCCCTGCAATCCTGTATTCATTATTTACAAGTGTGACAACAAGTTGACCCACAGCATTATATACTCTCAAGGTTATGAAAGTATTCTGCGGAATGCTGAATGAAATCTGTGTTGATGGATTAAAAGGATTTGGATAGTTTTGTTTTAAACTGAATTCCCGCGGGTTGTTACCCGGAATTCCCATATTATCCGGCTCGCTTATCCAGGAACCCTTTATGGCAACAAAATCTGACTTAACAGATTCATCATCATATTTATCCACTGCAACTATTTTGTATCTGAAATAAGTGTCATCGCTTCCGCCTCCTTCTTCACTGCACTGAACAGTTACCCCATTATACGGGTCATTATCAATATAATTTGCCGTATCGTTTGGTGTATAGTCGTCATACACGCCTATATAAGTGTAGTTGTATGGAGCTACTGAGCTATAAGACGAAGATGCCCTGTAAACCTTATACCTTTTGAAAGTTACATCATCTCCTCTAATCATATCAGGCTCTAAATTATTATCCCATGTAATTCTTGGATATGCGAAAGTGCCATTGCAATTATAAAGCTCTATAGCCCTGAAAAGCATAGGCTTTGAAGGAGGTGTTGCTTCAAGTATGTCATCTTCATCTTCTGTGTTCGCAGCCGCCTGGTAAATTTTTACTGTTGCAACATTACTTGAAAGTCCACTATAATATATAAAGATACCGGTCTGATTACCGCTTCTATCTTTGGTGTTTGGGCTTGAATACGGGCTGAACATAACATTATATTCCAATGCCCATGCATCCCACCTGTCACCCTGATGTTCTCTTGCAGTCCAGTTTTCTTCTAAATTTGTGAAATTTCTGTCTGTCCCTTTTCTGCATGAAAGCTCGTTAATACATGTATGTCTTTTTCCAATTCCAAACCATTTTTGACCCCATGCAGGATAAGGATTGCTCGTCTGACTTACAACACTCAAGCCGTCACGGCTTGTTAATCTCGAGCCCTCACCGTAATAGGCAGTTGTTGGATTATCTTCGTTATAACCAACACCTGTTTTACCTAAGACTGCGAGTGTTTGAGTGGCATGCCAGTCTGGAGTTGAGGTGCCAAGATGCTCCCAGTTCCATAAGCCGTCTGCACATTCAAGGTCAGCCCATGCTTGAAAATCATCTCCACCGGATACATGATAGATATACAATCCCTTGCTATAATCTCCAAATTGCAGGTAAGGCAAGCCCATTGCAGTATCGCCTCCCATATTACAGTCCCAGGTATAAGGGCCTGTACCGGCAATTCTCCTACGGTTTGAAACGAGAAAGTACTCTCCCGATGTTCCTGTTGGGACCTTCAGAATTTCGCCTGTTGTCTGCATATCATTGAGTGTATATGTTTCGGTTATACCCGCATTGAATATAGTTACATCTGCCAGCCCTACTGTTATTAAATCCTGCGGTGAGTAGCCAAGCTCATAACCCATTATTGTTCTTTGACCATCCTGTCCTCCAATTGTGCTGTATGGCCTGTGGTCACCAAGCGTATAATGGGAATACTCATGCCTGAAATATCCTATTGCCGCACCAACAGGCATCTCCCAGCCGTTAATACCCATTAAACCTGAGCCTTCAAAACATAAGGCGCACCCTTTTATTTCTTTATTGAAGTTTAAAGTTGAGTAGTCTACGCCAAGGCTAGCGAACCCGCCAGATATCATCCCGCAAAAATCTGACCGGCGGAACTGGACATAAATCATATCAACAATGCTGTCCTGAGAATTTTGGAATTCTTCTGCTACTCCGTTCCATTTCCATAAATCATATCTTCTCCAGTCAGCTCTGTAATTTAAGTTACTGCTTGTATCCAAGGTTCTGAGAACGTCAAGCATAGCGTTTTGATAGCAGCCACCGCCGATGTAATCATCATATTCCTTATCTAAAATAATGTGCTTTACGTCTCCTATCATATCAAACTGATCATTAGAAATTTTATTAAAATAGTTGCTTATATAATAGTCTGAATAAGCGTTAATGCCTGTTGATTTTACAGGTGCAAAAAGGTCATCTGAATATACAGGCGGCTCCTGGTAAGGCCAGTATGTTTCACTCCATGCGTCATCATTTTTAAACTCAACATATACAAGCAAAACCCTGATGTAAGCTGAAGTATCATTTGCCGGTAGAGTTTTCATTGGCTTAAACATTCCGGTACCAAACTGGGAAGACGTAGTTGGCCACTCTTCCTCCATTCCGCAATTTAAGTTATAAATCCACTGCGACTGTAAAGGTGATGAAAAAATGATAAATAGCAAAAACAGTGAAGCTAAGGTTGCTGTTATCCGTTTCATAGTGTTTAATTTTTTATGTGTTTTTAAATAGAAGCATTAGTTAAATTTGAAATGAAACAATAAAAAGGGCAATATAAAGGCAGGCAAAAAAGGAATTTCCTTTTTTTAAAAAGTGGAATTTTGTATTTACGCGTCGAACGTGATATAACCTTTGGAGCCTGCCCTTTAATTTATACTGACTTTCTGAAAAACATCAGCTCAAATTAATTTAGTTGCCGTAACATTCTTAATTGTTATGGGTTCTATTCAATTATTTTCATACAAGTTCTCCTTTCTATTTTATTAAATTCATTTTCTTAGTAAGTTTCATATTGTTTATTATAAGTGTATAGAAATATATGCCTGAACTCAGCTTATCTCCATTAAAGATGGCTGTATATTTTCCTGCTTTAAGCTTTCTATCCATAATAGTTTCAATTTCTTTGCCTAAAATATCATATACAATTAACTTCACATTTTCTACTTTGGGTATTTCAAATTCAATAGTAGTATTTGGATTGAAAGGATTCGGATAATTTTGATGTAAGATACAATTTTCAGGGATTTCATTACTTAGAGGGTTGATACCCACAAACTCACCGCCACCGTTTGTTGTTTTTAATATTACAAAAACGTCAATTGCCCACCCAACAGTATCATTTACAAAATTTATGTCAGTAAAGAACCCGCCCATAACAGGAATAGTTTGTTGATAAAAATTCAAACCACCATTAGTTGTTTTATAAATATCACCATTATCTCCACCAGTCCACCCCGTCATACTATTTACAAAATTTATGCAAATCCCGGGTGTATTTGAAACTGTATCCCACTTGGTTCCGGCATTGGTTGTTCTGAAAACTTTATCATTAAAGCCAACAACCCAGCCTGTATTACTGTTTAAGAAAAATAAAGAATTGTAATAGTAATCTGAAAATGTGCCAAAAAACTGGAAATACCAGTTTAATCCTCCATTTGTTGTTTTTCTCATATATCCAACATCACCAACTACCCAGCCTGTCTGGGCGTTAATGAATTCTATATCTCTCAGCGGGCCCGAATTCCCTGTATTTAAGGAATCCCAATTTAATCCCCCGTTTGTAGTTCTCCATATAATACCCAGAAAAGCGCAAACCCACCCTGTATTTTCATTAACAAAACTCATGGCATTCAGTGAACCATAATTTACCGAAGGACCTGTTAGTTGATTCCAATTAATGCCCCCGTTTGTTGTCTTCAAAAAAGTATTTGACCAGCCTACAATGTACCCTGTGTTTTCATCAAACATTTGAATATCATTTAGCTCTCTATTTGGAGGTAACGGCGAATCTTGTGTTATCCAATTAATTCCTCCATTTGTCGTCTTTAGTATTTTGCTTGCTGTACCAGTTATCCAACCAGTATCAACATTCACAAACTCTAAGTTATACAAAGTAACAGTAGTACCACCTTCTTGCTGCACCCACTGACCAAAAGTGAATTGGTGGAATAGTGAGATAGTGAAAATAAAGTAAATTAATTTTTTCATAACTTTTTATTTTATTATGCTTCCCGCTAAACGGGATTTCTGGTTAAGTAATTATTACTTAACCATCAACATTTTTTATGCTCGCAAATATGCATAGCAAACCCCGGCCGGCTTTTTACGGCAAAAAAATAGAATCAGGGGGTTCTTCAGGGTTTTCATAAGCTATATTTAATTAATTCTTCTTGTAAGGTTTCTAGTCTGTGTGGTTGCCTTACAGGAGTTTTGGTAATTTAAAGATTATTGGGTAAATCTCCTTTTCAAAAAAATCAACAATACAAAAGTAATTCTCTAAACAAATATAACTATAAAAGTAAATTTCTATCACTCAAATATTCAGAACTAAAATATTTTGTTAAAAAATATGAAAAAAAAACGAAACATTGCACTTTTTTGAAAACAAAAAGACTACAAAAGTCTTAAAGACTTTTGTAGTCTGATTTTTTTGATTCTGGAACAAGGGGGCAAGCCCCCTTGTTCCATTAAACAGCAACAAAAAAACCTGCCAATAATCTGACAGGTTTATAAATTCATCCGATAATTATCATAAATAACTGCCTCTTCTTGATAATCATTGTTTGTTTTTTTAAATCTCTGTAATTTTGTCTTTACCATTTTGGGTCTCCTTTCTTTTTGAGATGTCTAATTTAAATACTTTTTTAGTATTTATACACCTTAAAGGAAGTGAGACCCGTTTTCTAATTTACCGACTTTGAAACATCGGACGTTTCGCTGGATTTCCAGTGCCATGCAAGGATAATGAATATAATTGCAGCATATGAATCAGGCAATCCCGATTCTATCGAACATGCTTTAAGAAGTGCATATTATTTCCTCACGAAAAGAAATAAGGTTCACAAGTATGAGAAGAGCATACTGGAATACATTAGGAAGCCGTTCAGGGTAAGGTCCGAAGATGAGATAAATGAAACGCCTGTGTTTATGCATAGGGATTTT
Organism: Ignavibacteria bacterium; assembly: GCA_019912545.1. Taxonomy (GTDB): domain Bacteria; phylum Bacteroidota; class Ignavibacteria; order Tepidaquicellales; family OLB5; genus OLB5. The sequence goes on from JAIOIK010000043.1 coordinate 4,992, forward strand.
TTTTATATACAGGACGACCCCTTTAAAGAAAATGCATTTGATACCTTTAATATTATTACGTGAATTGAAGAGAAGATTTAGGAAAGGAACTACTCTTACATTTAGAAATCATAGTTACTTACATGTTATGAACAAACTAACGGACGGAACAAGTCTTTCTATAATTTGAATCCCGGAATTATTGCATTTAAAAATAAAAACTCAGTACACGATACTAAAAGTGCAATAAACAATAGAAAATCGCATGCTCAATATGTATTTTTTTATTGTGCCGTCAGGTATTTACCAGACCTGTCTGATACAGGCAGACGTGCGTCAGTTGAGTATCTGGGGCCACAAAACAAAGATTATATTCTTTATTCATAATGTTAAGAGAATTTCAGAATTAAATCCTAATTGAGATATCTCATTCATCTTCTTTAGTGTCGTGTACTTAAAAATAAAAGAGTGTAAAAATTTTTCTCTTTGGTGCTCCGGCAGTCATACAAAAACATGCCTGATATCCTATTAAAATACTTGTTTAGGTTTTTAAATTGATTAAAAAGTATAGATTAATTTTGCCAGTTAAAAAATTTATATGGCAATTATGATAAAATTTTCATAATTTTGCACTCTGTATTTTACTGTTTAATAAACTGAATGAAAAAATTTCTTCTTGATTACGGCATAAAGGTGCGGATTCCTATAATCCTCTTTGCCGCCGCAGCATCGTTTGCACTAACATACTATATAACATACGCCGAGCGGACCGGAATCGGATACCAGCCCGAGCAGCCTATTGCTTTTTCGCATAAGCTGCATGCAGGCGATATGCAGATTGACTGCCAATATTGTCATGTTGGGGTCGAAAAATCACGAGTTGCAAGCGTCCCAGCCTTAAATGTTTGTATGGGATGCCACTCACTTGCCAGAGTTGATAAGCCTGAAATTCAGAAACTTACCCAATATTATAACGAAAATAAGCCATTGCCGTGGAAAAGAGTCCATAGGGTGCCGGATTTTGCATATTTTAATCACAGCGTACATGTAAATAAAAATATTAGCTGTCAAAGCTGTCACGGTGAAGTACAGAATATGGATACGGTTGCCAATAATAAATTTAAATCAATAGGGCAGGTTAACTCATTTACAATGGGTGCATGCCTTGATTGCCACCGTACGGCTCACGAAAAATTCCCAACCCTTCCTAATTTGAACAAAGGCCCGGAAAACTGCTCAGCGTGTCATAGGTAAAAGTGTATTGAGTGTATTGAGTTTGTAGAGTGTGTTGAGTGTACAGATTGAATTGAGTGATTTACAATTTTGGATTGCGCCGGCCTGCAGCAGGCAGGGATTTGAGATTTCGGATTAAACAGGTTGTAAGGCACGCATCTTAAGAATTGTTTTGTCTTGAGACATAAGCGGTGTCAGGTATTCACCTGACACGCGTCAGGTTACAAACATGAAGCCACTAATCAGTTTAGAGAAGTAAAAATAGATTAACCTATATTATAGTATAGAAATTACAGCAGATGAATTCCAATAATTCAGAGATAGTGAGTAACAGCAAAAAAAATACGTTAAAGATTAAGCGCAGAAATTTTTTCTACTACCTTGGCGCGGGTGCGGCGGGAGTGTATGCATTAACACAAATGCCATTTAAGATATTTCAGCAGAAAATTAAAGCTGAAACGAGCATTAAAGTTAAGCCGAATCCATATGCAGTAAAAAGAGAACCGAAGGGCGGCGTGAAGAATGGATAAGAATACTGAGAATGTGAACGAGAATGAAATGAGCATGGGTAGAAAGCCTTCAAACATGCAGGATAACATGAGCGAAAAGGACGAGTTCGCAAAGACCGTAAAAGAGACGGAAGATAAAACATACTGGCGCAGCTTCAGGGAATTATATAAAGACCCGGCATTCAACGCTGAGTTAAAAAATGAATTTGGAAAAGAATCAGCTACAACTCCGGACCTTGCAAAGCTCTCAACAGTATCAAGAAGGAAATTCCTGGCGCTGCTGAGTGCATCAGCCGCAGTTGCCGCAACAGGCTGTAATAGCTACCAGGATCGCGGTGTAATTGTACCCTACAATCAAAAACCGGAAGAAATAACGCTTGGCCTGCCTAATTATTATGCTTCGACCTGCACAGGCTGCACAAGTGTATGCGGAATTTTAGTTAAGACACGCGAAGGACGCCCGATCAAAGTTGACGGCAACCCCGATCACCCTGTAAACAAAGGGAAGATCTGCACAAAGGGACAGGCAAGCATTATGAACCTTTACAATCCCGAGCGCTTAAAGGAACCAATGTTCAATAAAGGGCAGACTGCATGGAATGAAGCAAATAAAAATATTGTCGCTTCACTTGGTTCTGCGGCAGCTTCAGGAAAAGAAATTGCAATTGTAACTCATAGAATACTCTCACCCACACTCAAAAAAATAATTGACGAGTTTAAAGTTGTTTACCCAACAACTAAAATTTATTCATACGAAGTATTCAGCGATTCAGCCAGGCGCAGCGCATGGCAGAAATCATACGGCAAACGTAATATGCCGGCATTGCAGCTTGATAAGGCAAAGATAATTCTTGCGCTTGAATCTGATTTCCTCGGAAATGATTCAAACCAGTTGGAATATACAAGGCTTTTTATGCAGAATCGTGATGTTATTAACGGTAATGAATTCAACCGCCTGTATGCTGTTGAGGGCGCAGTTACTATTACAGGTATGAATGCTGATTACAGGCTGAGGCTTAAGTCCGACGCTGTTGAAGAGTTTGTAATGTGCCTGCTGAACGAGTTTGTAAATAAAAAGAAGCTATCGGGATTTGCAGCAGACGGAAAAGTAAACCAGGTTTTCGCTTCAAATAATATTGATCAGTTTGCGGCTAAGTACAATCTTGACGCAAAGGCAATTAAGAATCTTATTGAGGATCTTGCAAAGAACCAGGGCAGTGCAATTGTGATGGCGGGAGATAAACTGCCGGAATCAACGCACATTGCAGTCAATTTATTAAATGATGTACTTGGCAGTAATAAATTGTATTCGCAGGATGCCGATAATATCGAGTTGATGCCGCTTAGCACTCCTGCAGAAATGGAGAGCCTTACAGAAAACATGTCAGTGGGAAAAGTTGCAGCGGTTATTCATTTTGATACTAATCCCGTTTACAATCTTTCGCCAGAGTTTGGTTATGCAGCTGCTCTTGCAAAAGTACCGGTCTCAGTTACGCTTACGGAAATGGTTTCCGAGACCTCGGAACTTTCAAATTACGTTCTGCCGGTCAATAGCCAGTATGAATCATGGGGCGATTTCAAAACGCGCACGGGATTTTACAGTTTGCAGCAGCCGATAATTGCGCCGCTGTTTAACACACGCCAGAAGGAAGCCGTTCTTCTTAACTGGAAGGATACTAAAGAGTATAACGAAAATCTTTACAAAGATTATTTAACCGAGAACTGGGAAAAGAATGTTTACGCCTCTATGGGCGCGGCTGTTCCGTTCAAGAAATTCTGGAATTCGGTATTGCATGACGGAGTAGCGCTGTTTAACGAGAAGCCTGAAGCCGCCGGTACAGCATTCAATGCCGACGCATTTGCCGGTTCAGCAAGAATGAAGCCGTCAAATGACTTCGCTATATTACTACAGAACAATAACGGCGTTGGCGACGGGAGATTTGCCTCAAACGGCTGGCTGCAGGAGTTACCTAATGCAGTTACAAAAATAGTTTGGGATAATTACGCTGCGATCTCGGTTCACTCAGCAAGCGAGCTGGGAGTTAACAGCAACGATATGGTTGATATATCCATCGGCGGACGCAAGCAGTCATTCCCTGCTTACATTCAGCCCGGACTTGCAGATAAAGTAATAGAAATTTCGCTTGGCTACGGCAGAACTGCTGCGGGAGTTGTAGGCACAGGTGTTGGCGTAAATGCAAATGTGCTGATAGCAAAATCACCCGCGCTTACTGAAAGACTCTATAATAATGCACAAGTTACAAGAGGAAGCGGAACGTATGAGCTGATCTCGACGCAGGAGCATTTCCCGATAGACAGTGATCCGTTACTTAAAGATATTCAGTTCAGAAGAGGAATTATAAGACAGGGTACTTATGATGAATATAAGAAAAATCCCAAATTCTTAAAGCATGAGAGCCATTTGAATATGGAGCCGATCAACACCCCACCTGTTTACGATAGAGAAGGATTTACAGGTTACAAATGGGGTATGAGTGTTGACTTAAACAAGTGTACCGGATGCGCAGCATGTATAACAGCATGTAACGTTGAAAATAATATTCCGATAGTTGGCAAAGACCAGGTTAAAGATAACCGTGAAATGATGTGGCTTAGGATTGACAGATATTACTATGGCACGCCAGATGCGCCGGCGGCAAACTTCCAGCCGATGCTTTGCCAGCACTGCGATTATGCGCCGTGTGAAAACGTCTGCCCCGTTGCAGCAACAACACACAGCGATGACGGACTTAACTCTATGGCTTATAATAGGTGTGTTGGTACAAGATACTGCTCCAATAACTGTCCGTATAAAGTAAGAAGGTTTAATTATTTCGATTGGCGCGACAGGTTCCATGACGGCGTTCAGTATGCCGAGCCGCTTGACCTGATGGCAAATCCGGAAGTTACAGTAAGAAGCCGCGGCGTGATGGAAAAGTGTACTTTCTGCCTGCAGAGGATAATGAAGGAAAGACAGGATGCGATCCAGGAGAACAGGGGAGTTATCGGCAGCAACGTTAAGACGGCATGCCAGGAAGCGTGCCCTGCATATGCAATTGAGTTCGGCAATTATATGGATAAAGAATCAGAGATAGCTAAGTATAGAGAGCATCCGCTTGGTTACGGTGTACTTGAGGAAATAAAAGTACTGCCTAATGTAACCTATATAGCGAAGCTGAGAAATGTGAATGAGCCGATGCACAAAACAGAAGAGCATTAGTAGAGTGTGTACAGTGTGTAGAGTGTTTAGTGTGTATTGAGTGTGTTGAGTTGAGATTGCGGATTTCGAATTGGTGATTTCGGATTTAGAAGCAGAAATATTTTTTAGAAAAAGAATTGTGGATGTATTAGTAGGTCAAAGGCATGCCTTTGACTGTTTGAAAAATGACGGAATGTCAAACGCATGCGTTTGACCTACATTAAAATACTGGAAATTTGAAATTATATACAGAAAATATATTATAATAAATGAGTCTTGACGCTACATATACACGCGAGTTACCTTTAGTAGAAGGAAGAAGCTCGTTTAAAGAGATCGATGATGTAATAGCGAAGCCGACTGAGACGAAGCCAACTATTAAATGGTGGATCGCAATTGGAATTAGCTCAACAGCCTTAATGATAGGCGCGGTTTGCCTCGGCTTAACATTCTGGTACGGGATCGGGCTTTGGGGTAACAATCAGCCTGTTGGTTGGGCGTTTGATATTATCAACTTCGTATTCTGGATCGGTATCGGTCACGCAGGTACGCTTATTTCTGCAATACTGTTTTTGTTCCGCCAGAAATGGAGAACGGGTATTGCGCGCTTTGCCGAGGGCATGACAATTTTTGCAGTAATGACGGCAGGTATTTTCCCCGCTATTCACACGGGTCGCCCCTGGCTTGACGGTTATTTATTTCCATATCCAAATCAGCATGGCCTATGGGTTAACTTTACATCACCACTGCTATGGGATGTGTTTGCAGTTTCAACATACTTCACAGTATCGTTTGTGTTCTGGTTCATCGGGCTTGTGCCTGATTTTGCAACTCTAAGAGACAGGACAACAAGCGGCATAAAGAAAGCTGCTTACACGGTATTAAGCCTGGGGTGGAGAGGCTCTAACCGCCACTGGCAGCATTATGAAAGAGTTTACTTAATACTTGCCGGACTTTCTACACCTCTTGTATTATCGGTTCATACAATTGTGAGCTTTGACTTCGCGGTCTCGGTAATACCGGGATGGCATACAACTATATTCCCGCCATACTTTGTAGCAGGCGCTATATTTTCGGGGTTTGGTATGGTATCAACTGTGCTAATAATAGTGCGTAAGGTTTTTGATATGGAGCATATCATCACAAAGAACACGCTTGAGAAGATGAATAAGATACTTCTTGCAACAGGCACGATGGTTGGCTATGCCTATTCAATGGAATTCTTCATAGCATGGTACAGCGGAAATCCGATTGAGCAGTTTACATTTATCAACAGGGCATTCGGCCCCTATGCATGGGCTTACTGGATCATGTTCAGCTGCAACGTATTTTTCCCGCAGCTATTCTGGTTTAAAAAGATAAGAAGAAATATTCCCATAACATTTGTGCTGGTTCTGCTTGTGAATGTTGGTATGTGGTTTGAAAGATATGTGATTATTGTAACATCGCTGACCAGAGATTACCTTCCATCAAGCTGGGGAATGTACTTCCCGACGATGTATGATTTCGGAATTCTGCTTGGAAGTTTCGGGCTGTTCTTTACGCTGGTGCTGCTGTTTGCAAAAACAATGCCGGTTGTGGCAATGAGCGAAATTAAAGCAGTTACTCCGGGTGCGCAGCCAACTCATTTACATCATAAAGATAACGAGGAAGAAGAGATAGATTACAGGACGCAGTTTTAAATAGTGATTTTGTGAAATAGTGAGATAGTGAATTAATTTGATTGCGGATTTCGAATTGTGGATTTCGGATTAACGGCAAAAAGTGTAAGTGGTTTGAATAGAGTCAAATGAAGCAGGTCAAAGGCACGCCTTTGACTGATAAAGTAGCAATAGAAGAACCAAACGTCCCGCTATGCGGGATTCCATAAGCCGAAGCGGCCAAATCAACATGCGTTTGACCTGCAATTAAATAAGAGTTTGGGCTTTATAAGATACAAATAATAAATTATGATCGGTAAAATATTAAAGAAATTTGACGATAAGTTTTTAGCCAGCGAGCCGAGGACGGGCGAGATTTATGCCGTTGCGGCATTGTTTGATAAACCCGACCAGATCATCCATGCTGCGGAAAAAGTCTCAGGGGCAGGATATAAGAAGTTTGATGTGCTTACTCCCTACCCGCTGCACGGAATGGATGACGCCATGAAGCTGAATCAAAGCCGAATTGGATGGATTGGTCTCTTAGGCGGAATTAGCGGAACTATTCTTTCGTTCTTAATGATATGGTGGATGGTAGGTATTAACTATCCAACCATTTTCGGCGGAAAGCCTGCTTTCAATTTACCTCCATCGATCCCCATAATGTTTGAAATAACAGTTCTGCTTGCAGCACTTTCGCTTGCGGGGGCAATGTTAACGATATTTAACAAGCTGCCTGCAAATGCAAATCCGTTAATGGATACGGCTTTTATTAAAAGAGTTACAAGCGACAAGTTTGGCATTTATATAGAAGCAAAAGATGCGAAGTTCAATCAGGATGAAATAAGGGCATTATTTGAAGAGCTTGGCTCAAAAGATATAAGCAATATTCATTACCCGGTTTATGATGAAGGCAAGACGAAAAACCCGCTCACCGATATTAAATTCATGGGTAATGTTGCCGGAGTAGCTTTTGTCACAGCTATTGTAACGTACTTCGTGCTGAATGTGCTGTTATTTTTACCGCCTTTTAACTGGATGCACCACCAGCCGAGAGTAATGCCGCAGACAGAAAGTAAATTTTTCAAGGACGGATATTCAATGCGCAAACCGGTTGAAGGAACAGTGGCGCGCGGATTTATGCCGTATGAATTCAAAGGCATGCCGGATTCTACTATTGTTATTACTCCGAATCCGCTGCCGGTTACACAAAAAAGCATAGATCTTGGGAAGAAAAGATATGATACGTTCTGCTCGCCCTGCCATGGCTTTTACGGCAAAGGCGATAGCAGGCTTAAGGGACAGTTCCCAGTGCCGCCAACTTTGCTTTCGCAAAAGGTTATGAACTGGAAAGATGCTAATATTTATCATGTAATTACCAACGGACAGAATGTTATGCCGAGCTATGATCGCTCCATAAGCCGTGATGACCGGTGGGCTATTATACATTACATGCGAGTATTGCAGAGATCGCAGAATGCGCCTGATAGTGATGTGGAAGGCAAATAATAAAGATCTAATAGTAAATAATAATAAAGCTTATCTCCGTGAAGACAGGGGTTAAAAAATAAGAATTGGAAACAAGTACTCATATTCCGGAAACAGAGCTTGAGTATCATAACAAGTGGCTTGCAATAGCAAAAGAGATCGTTCTAAAAAATACAGATAGAAGCAAATTTGCAGTATTTTTGTATGGCTCTATGGTCATCGAGCCAATGGAAGCATATGATATGGATATTGGATTTCTTGGAGATGAAAATGTGCCGTTAGATTCAATGGAGAATATCAGGGAACAGCTGGATGAATCAATAGTTCCGTTCAGGTACGACTTAATAGATTTTAAGGATGCAGATGAAACTTTTAAAAAGTTTGCATTAAACGAGATAGAAATTTGGAACAAGCCGGATTATATAGAGCTAAAGTAGAAAAGTACAAGAAAGCGTTAACCGGTTTTAACAGGCTCTTTGAACATGATATGGCATTATTCGATCCCGTAATAACGGATGCAATAATGAACGGGCAGCTTCAGAAATTTGAGTACTGCTCTGAGTTGATGTGGAAAGCTATCAGGCTGCTGATCAGGCAGAGAAACAAGATCTCTCCAAAATCGCCAAGAGATGCAGTCAAGGAATTTTTTAACTGCGGATATATTAACTCCTCGCAGTATGAAACGATGATACAGATACTTGATGACAGGAATAAACTGAGCCATGTTTACAATGAAGATGTATTTACGGAAGTTTATTCACGGATTGGCGAATTCAAAGTTGTAATGAATGATGTTTTAACAATTTTAGAAAAAGTTTCAATTGATTAGTTAAATGGATTATATTAAAAAACAATTACCGGATTCACTGACAAAAACCGGCGGCGTAATGCTTCTTGCGGGAATAATAATTCTTGCGCTGGCGTTTGTGTTCACACCCCAGCGCGCATTTTTTGATTATTTATGGATATACCTGTTCATGGTATCAATATCGGTCGGCTCGCTTGCGCTTGTAGCTTTGGAGTATCTGGTTGGAGCAACATGGAGCACACCTTTCCGCCGGATAACAGAAATACTTGCAAGTATGACGCCCGTGCTGATTATTCTTGCAATACCGCTTTTTTTCGGGCTTCATGACCTGTTCCACTGGACTCACACCGAAGTTGTACAGAATGACGCTATCCTGAAATCAAAATCTTCGTATCTTAATGTCGAGTTCTTTTCAGCAAGAACGGCATTTTGTTTGCTCGCCTGGTTCTTGTTTTATTTCTTTATAACGCGCAACTCTGAAAGACAGGATGAGAACGGCGACCCGAAATACACAAAGAGGAATGTAACACTATCAACAATATTTGCGCCGCTGTTTGTGGTTTCAATAACAATCACTGCAGTTGACTGGGCAATGAGCCTTGAGCCACACTGGTTTTCAACAATGTTTGGCGTGTATTATTTCGCAGGGACTGTTGTGGCTGCGTTTGCGGCAACAACTCTTGTCAGCGTTCAACTAAAGATAAAAGGTTATCTTGACCCCAGAATTAAAAACAACAGTTTCTACAGCCTTGGTACTTTGATATTTGGTTTCAATGTATTCTGGGCATACATTGCGTTCTCACAATTTTTGTTAATTTGGTACGCTGATCTTCCGGAAGAAACATTCTGGTTAATTCACAGATGGGAAGGAAGCTGGAAGTATGTATCAATAGCGCTTATATTCTTCCATTTCGTACTTCCGTTCTTAATACTTGTTGGAAGAAATGCGAAAACAAACATAGGGCTGCTGAAATTCATGGCGCCGTGGATGCTTGCTGCCCATGCGCTTGATCTTTACTGGCTGATCTTCCCGACTCTTTTCAAAGGGAATGCCTCTTTCGGCTGGCAGGAACTGAGCTTTCCGCTTATAGTAGTTGGATTGACGATGGTAGTATTCAAAATAAGTGCAGATAAGAAAAATCTGATCCCGGTCAAGGATCCGAAGCTTCAGGCAGGGTTGGATTTTCATTTATAAGTGCATTGAGTGTATAGAGTGTGTTGAGTGCATTGAGTAGGGAACGCATCTTAACGATTTACTAACTTCAGAAGTATTGTTCTATTAAAATTTCTTTTCAGGTAAGGATGATCGCAGAGATGCGTTCCTTACAGTGTTGAATTGATAGAGACGATAAAAGTGTGGCGTCAGGTTTGTAACCTGACGCGTGTCAGGTGAATACCTGACACCACAAAAAGTGCTGGCTTGATTGTCCTTCGACGGAGTTTATCCCGTACTTACTACGGGACTCAGGACGACAGTAAAACGAGTTTAAAATTTTAAAATTATAATGAAACAGTATTTAAAATATTACGCATCAATATATGTGATCTTTCTTATCGCAATTGTGGTAATGGGGACGATGTATATTAACGATCTTCCAAATGTGATGCAAGAGAAAATCGGCGGTTTCCCTGTTGTTACAAAAGATACGGCTAAAGATATCACAAATGCTGCGGCGGATCTGCCGATGATAAAAGGTACACTTTCTCCCCCGGTTGATGTGATGAAGTATCTTAACCCAACTCCGGACCTAGTTGATAAGGGCAAATCAATTTTTACCATGAACTGCGTAAGCTGTCATGGCGATCAAGGCAAGGGTGATGGCGTTGCGGGAGCGAGCCTGAATCCGAAACCGAGAAATTTTCAGGATCTGGCAGGATGGACAAACGGCCCTTCGATTACTATGTTGTATAAGACTTTGCATGAAGGTATTACAAACAGGGGAATGGCAAGTTATGCGAACCTTCCGCCTGAAGACAGGCTTGATATGATTGCGTATATCAGAACGCTGAATCCCGGTTATCCGCCAATAACAAAGGTGCAGCTTGATTCAATAGATGTGCTGTACAGCCTTACAAAAGGCGTAAAACTGCCAAACCAGATTCCCGTTAAGCTGGCAACTGAAAAGATAATTCAGCAAAGTGCCGGATTGGATGCGAAAGTTCAGGCAATGGTGAATGTTGTTAACGCTAATAAATCAGATACAGGCGCTGTAGTGTTAAAGAGTATAACAAATAATCTGACGAAGGCTTTCACGGTACTGGCTAAAGATACAACTTGGAGTAATAATGAATCTGCACTAGTAAAGATATTTGCGAATGATCCTGTACAAAATGGGTTCAGAGCAAGTGCATCATATATGCTTACCGCTCAGCAGCTGAATGTTGTGCATGCATATTTGAGAAAGCTGTTTTTGATGTAACGAGTTTGTTGTCCCGCCAGGGGCTGGATTTCGTCCGGTAAACCGGACTCAAAGTGCGTTGGATGTGCCCTTCAACTCCGCTCAGGACGACAAGAGTTGAGTGTTTGGAAAATTTTGGATTTCGGAATGTTAATTTCGGATTAAAAGGCAGAAACAGTATCAGTTTTTTTGCGAGGCGATTTTTTTGGCGCGTGTCCGTACACTGACGGAAAGCAATCTTAGAAGTTAGTAGGGAACGCATCTTAGCGATTAACGCAGATTCGGATTTGTTGTTCTATCAAGATTTTTTTTCGAGCATGGGTGAACGCGGAGATGCGTTCCCTACAACAAAAGGTGAATTGAGCAAGTTCGATTCAAAACAAATATAAATTGAATAACATATATAAAATATTAGCAGTCCTTCTTTTTGTATCTTCTCTTGGCCTGAATGTGCGCTCTGAGGATACGAGCAAATTTGATGTCGGGATTGACGAAAAACTTGGCGAGACTATTCCGCTTGATCTTTCGTTTTTGGATGAGTACGGCAAGCCGGTAACTTTAAGAAGCCTGTTTACGAAACCAACATTATTAACTCTAGTTTATTACAAGTGTCCCGGGATATGCTCTCCCTTGCTGAACGGCGTAAGCGATGTTGTTGACAAAATGGATATGGAAGCCGGAAGAGATTTCAATATTGTAACAATCAGTTTCTCTCCAAAAGAAGATTATATTATGGCAGCGGGCAAGAAGAAGAATTACACAGAGCTGATGAAGAAGAAAATTCCGGATGCGAGCTGGAGTTTTTTGACCGGTGACAGCGCAAGTATTGCAAAGATCACAAATGCCGTGGGTTTCCGCTACCAGAAGCAGGGTGAGGATTACATGCACGGCGCAGTTGTTACGGTACTTTCGCCTGAGGGGAAAATATCACGCTACCTCTACGGTACAGATTATCTTCCATTGGATGTTAAGCTTGCTTTGACAGAAGCTGCCGAAGGGAAATCAGTACCCGCTATCAATAAGCTGCTTAAGCTGTGTTACAGCTATGACCCCGATGGAAGAAAATACGTGCTGAATTTTACAAGGATAGTTGGCGGCATTATGATAGTTCTGATTGCCGGGTTTGTGCTTGTTTTAACTATGAAGAAGAAGAAAAACAATAATAACATACCCGTTAATTCTGATTATTTGAACGGGAAAGGAAACATAAAAAATGGCTAATGGATCATTAGCAAACGAAGTAAGTTATTTAGAATACCAGGGCAAGCACAAGGGTATTGCCGGCTGGCTGCTGACGGTAGATCACAAGCGCATTGGGCTTATGTACCTGATGGCTATTATGGTCTTCTTTTTTGTAGCTATGACGCTGGGTGTACTGATGAGACTTGAGATGTTATCACCAGGTCAAACCATCATGAAGCCTCAGACATATAATTCCGTTTTCACGCTTCACGGTGTCATCATGGTATTTCTTTTTATCATACCTGCCATACCGGCAGTGTTCGGCAATTTTATTCTGCCAATACAATTAGGCGCGAAGGATGTTGCTTTCCCCAGGCTGAATTTATTTACATGGTATTTATATATGACAGGCGCAACGCTTGCAATAGTTTCTTTATTCACTGGCGGCGGCGCTGCTGATACAGGCTGGACATTTTATGTGCCGTACAGTATACGCTCTGCACAGAATGTTACGATGACAACACTTGCGGCATTTATACTGGGGTTTTCAACTATTGTAACGGGTTTGAATTTTATAGTAACAATTCATCGTTTAAGGGCACCCGGAATGACATGGTTCCGCATGCCGCTGTTTGCATGGGGCCTGTACGCTACAAGCTGGATACAGGTACTCGCAACCCCTGTAATCGGTATAACACTTGTGCTTATTATGCTTGAAAGATTTTTGGGGATCGGAGTGTTCGATCCTGCCTTAGGCGGAGACCCTATTCTATACCAGCATTTATTCTGGATATATTCGCATCCTGCGGTTTATATTATGATATTGCCTGCGATGGGCATTGTTTCAGAAATACTCCCGACATTTGCAAGAAAAGATATTTTCGGGTACAAACAGATCGCGATTTCTTCGCTTGGTATCGCATTAATAGGATACCTTGTATGGGGACATCATATGTTCGTAAGCGGAATGAGCGATACATCAAGAATAATTTTTTCACTTTTAACTTTTTTGGTTGCTATACCAACAGGCGTAAAGATATTTAACTGGGTGGCTACTTTATATAAAGGTTCAATTAAATTCAGTGCGCCGTTATATTATGTACTGGCATTTATTTTTATATTTTCTATAGGCGGATTAACAGGCCTTGTTCTTGGGGCGCTTGCTACGGATATTCACGTTACTGATACTTACTTTGTCGTGGCGCATTTCCACTATGTAATGTTTGGAGGGATGGGGTTGATGTTCTTTGCGACAATGCACTACTGGTTCCCCAAAATGTTCGGCAAGATGTATAATGAAAAGGTCGCAGTAATAGCATGCACGGTAATTGTTATAGGATTTAACATGCTTTATTTCCCGTTTTTTATTTTGGGCTACATGGGAATGCCGAGAAGGTATTATGATTACCTTCCGCAATTCCAGGGCTGGCACGTGCTGTCAACAGTCGGTTCATGGATACTTGTGGGCGGAATAGTTTTTATGTTCGGAAACCTGTTGTATGCTCTACTTAAGGGTCCAAAGGCTTCTATGAATCCATGGGGCGGTACAACGCTGGAGTGGAAAGTACCTTCACCGCCGCCTCTTGAGAACTTTGACGAAATACCAATTGTAACCGGCGGGCCGTATGTACATGATAAATCAACATATATAATGCATCCAAGCCGCGAAAAGATACATACTAACGGCGGAGCGAAATCAGCAAAAGAGGAGGCAGCACTGTGACAGAGCACAGCGAGATAGTGGAACACGCTCACGAAGCCGGTCACGTTCACCGTGACGATGAAGCTTCAAAGATGGCTATGTGGCTGTTCTTATTCACTGAATTACTGTTATTCGGCGGTTTGTTTCTTTTGTATGGGGCATACAGGTTTGAATATGCCGATGGTTTTAAAGTTGCTGCGGCTGATATGAATTCATTTATCGGCGCTGTGAACACTATAATACTTCTCACAAGCAGCCTATCGGTAGCGCTTTCTATTGCCGCTATACAAAGAAATCAGAAAAAGCTTTGCCTGGGAATGCTTTGGTTCACAATACTCTGCGGACTGGCATTTTTGGTTAATAAATATTTTGAGTGGAGCCATGAAATTCATAACGGAATATATCCCGGCGGGCCCGCTCTTGAAAATATGTCTAATGGTGAAGTGCTGTACTTTGGATTGTATTATGTGATGACAGGTCTCCACGGATTGCACGTAATAGTTGGACTCATATTTATTGGATTTGTTATGGTATTTATTTCACGCGATAAGATAACCAGCACGAATTTCCAGAAGCTTGAAAACTCAGGGCTTTACTGGCATTTAGTTGATATTATCTGGATATTTCTGTTCCCGCTGTTTTATTTGCTCCATTAATCAGAAGTAAGAAGAAAAAAAGCAAAAACAGTTTTAACCTCACCCCTGCCTGCAGCAGGCAGGCCCAGCACCTCTTCCCGCAAGCGGGATTGTAAGCATGCAAGAAGAGGGAGCAAGGCGGGAAGTTTCAAAAAAAATTGAAACAGTAAAATAAGGCAAAAGAGTTTATAATTTAGAGAATTTCATAATGAGCGAATATTCAGAAAGCGTAAATACAGAAGCTGAGGCGCATTTAACAGAGGCGCATACACACGGACACCTGGTTGGCTATGGTACTTACATCATGGTTTGGCTTGGGCTGGTTGCACTGACTTCTATAACTGTTACTATAGCAGGTATACACCTTGGGAGCCTGACATTGATAGCGGCAATGCTAATTGCAGCCGTAAAGACTTCACTTGTTGGCTATCATTTCATGCATCTTAAGTTTGATAATATGATCATAAAGGTTTTTGTACTTGTTTGCCTTGTCATATTTTTGGCTTTCTGGATATTAACTTTCAGCGATCTTTCATTCAGGTAAGAAAATGAACCCAATAGTAGAATTAGTAGACGATTCTTTTATTTTCATTATGGCAATATCAGCGGTCCTGTTAATAGGTGTTACTGCTGCAATGATCTATTTTGTTTTCCGCTACAGCGAGAAGAATAATCCTAAGCCGGATCAATCAATAACCGGCAGCACAACACTTGAAATATTATGGACGGTCATCCCGCTTATACTTGTGCTTGCAATGTTCTTTTACGGCTATGCAGGATTCAAAGAGATGAGAAATGTGCCGCCTGATGCTATGGTTGTTAAAGTAACGGGTAAAATGTGGTTCTGGCATTTTGAGTATGATAATAAAAGAACCAGTGATACACTTTTGTATCTGCCCGAAGGAAAAAATGTGAAGTTTTTGCTTGAATCCGCCGACGTTAATCACAGTTTTTATGTGCCTGCATTCAGGGTAAAAGAAGACTGCGTTCCCGGCAGAACAAATTACATGTGGTTCAATGCAACCAAGGCAGGTACGTATGATATTGAGTGCGCTGAATATTGCGGAATGAATCACTCTTACATGCTAGGCAAAGTGATAATAGTGCCCGAAAAAGAATTTTTAGAATGGGTAAGCAAGGTTGAAAAAACCGATACTGTGAAAACTGCAGATTCGCTTAAATCGATCAATATTAAAACAGACTCGCTGAAAACGACACAGGTAAAGACAGATACTACAAAGGCTCCGGTGAAGAAGGATTCAGTTAAGACAACGCCAAAAGATTCTTTGGATAGAGTGAAAAAACCGAAGTAAGAATGTGAAACGTTAAACGTGAAACGTAAGACGAAGAAGCAAAAAGAATTTGAAACCTCACCCACAGCCCCTCTCCTGCAAGGAGAGGGGAGTAAGGTGGGAAGATTGAAGAATAAGAATTAATTTAAACCAGATTCCATTTGAAGAGAAGCAGCGCACATACGGGTATAATTGCACAAGAGCAAACATCACTATCTGTAAGAGAGTTTATGAAAGTGTTTACTGAGCTCACGAAGTTCAGGATTACAGCGCTTGTATCGTTTACAACGGGTTTGGGTTATATACTCGGTGCCAGAGAGCTTAGCTTTACGCTTTTTTACGTGATTGCCGGAATATTCCTTCTTGCGGCGGCATCAAGCTCGCTGAATCATTGGCAGGAAAGACAGACCGATGCGCTGATGGAGCGGACCAAACACAGGCCGATTCCTTCGGGTAGAATAGAGCCTTCGGTCGCGCTGTATCTTTCACTTGGCCTGCTCTTTAGCGGTTCAGTTGTGCTGCTTATGTCAACAAATTTTACGACTTTTCTTGTTGGTATTTTTACGTTTTTATGGTATAACGGAGTTTACACTCCTTTAAAGCGCAAGACGGCATTTGCTATCATACCGGGCGCACTTGTTGGCGCACTTCCGCCTGTTGCCGGGTGGACTGCTGCAGGAGGAGATATAACAAACAGCGCAGTAATAATGATTGCCGCATATTTCTTCATCTGGCAGATACCGCACTTCTGGCTGCTGCTTATGCTCTATGGCAGTGATTATGAAAAAGGCGGCTTCCCGACACTGAACAGGATATTTTCTGCTGAACAGATAAAAAGAATTACTTTCATGTGGCTTGTTGGTAATATATTAACGGCAATGTTAATACCGCTGTTTGTTTACATAAATTATATGGCAAGCTTTGTACTACTGGCAGTAATTTCAGCGTGGATGTTTTATGTTTCGGTAAGGTTCCTTAATTCACGGGGAGAAAGAAAAGATATACGCAACACATTTCTTGCAATAAATTTTTATACACTGCTGCTGATAACGATACTGGCAGCAGATAAATTAATAAAGGTATTCTGATGAACATATTTTCAATCTCAAAAAGATTGATGCAGCTTATCCCCCTATGCCTGACCGGAGATTAAAGAAGAAAGAAGCCAATGCAATGGCTCAGTGGCCAATCGATAAAGTAGGGAAGAAGTGATCACTGATTAAACGGATTCGCGGATTAACGCAGATTTTTAAAAGCGCTCATGGAAATGGGCGCTTTTTTGTTGTCATGCTGAGGAGCGGAGCGACGAAGAATCCAGACTTTTGATTGCTAGTTTCGCAGAAGTGTTTGACTATCGGGAGGTGTTTTTCACCAGTAATATGAAAGAATCATACCGCAATTCAGAATCAGTCAAAGGCATGCCTTTCACCTGCATCTTGATTCACAAAAAAAAGCTTTGTGATTGCCTGGTTGCTGGTGTTCTTACCAACAACATGAAAAGTGTTCTTGTAAATCCATGTTTAAGAATGGATCTTTCGCTCCTGCCTGCAGCAGGCAGGTCGCTCAGGATGACAATCAATCATGATTTGTTTTTTGAAAGGGATATACCGCTGATGATAACAAGCAGCCAGCCGATGAGGAAGCTTATTCCGCCAAGTGGAGTGATCATTGCGAAAGTTTTGATTGAAGTGACAGAATAAATGTAAAGTGTAAATGAAAAGAGAATTATTCCCGCAGAAAAGAATATTGCTGCTTTAAAAAATCGGCTGTTTGAGTAAAATCCAACAGCAAGAATAACTGCTGAGTGAACGAGATGATAAAATACGCCGGTTTTGAAAATCTCCATCATTTCGGGAGTGAGTGAATTTTTAAACTGGTGAGCGCCAAATGCTCCTAAAGCCACGCCTGAAAATCCGAAAATCCCTCCAATTGCGATCCAGTAATTTTTCAATATCTCACTCTTACACTGCGTGGAGACGGCCTGAATGCCACAATATAAACAGTGATCAGGATTACCCCAAAAAATACAAATGCATAATAGAAAGTAACCAGGAAAATGAACATTACTGAATACTCTGAAATTATTTCTCCCTGCCTCTGGAAAACATATTCAACTCTCTGGCCAACTGTACGAAGCTTCTTTTCTTTCATTGTAAACTGCTTTTCGGTTACAACTGATTCATTGTAAGAAATATCATTTTGATTCAGAATTGAGATCAGTTCATTAACATGTATAGCATAGTTAAGAGAGTCACTGTAGAAGAACGTGTTAACGCCTATTACCTGCCCCTCGCTGTTTAGAAGCGGCCCGCCGCTGTTACCCGGACGTATCATAGCTGTATGCTGTATGACAAGAGCTTCATGGGTGTATTTTTCATCGCCATCGTAGTACCATGAGTCGTCATCAACTTTTTTGATCCTGCCAGCTGTTAAGTGGAAATAATCCACATTCATATCTTCATCAGTTGGGTTTCCTATAGAGTAAACATTATCATTTTTATTAATGCGGATGCCTTCGCCAAGCTCGAGCACATTTTCACATTCATCTGATATCTGTACAATTGCCAGATCGCAGACTTTGCTTTCCATTATGACTTTTTTCACCCTGTAAACACGGTCATTCTTCATTTCAATCTTTGCAGATTTCAGATCCAGGTCTTCGGTCACGTGGTGATTGGTTACAAAAGTGTTTTGATTGATGAAAAATCCGCTGGCAACTGCGCCTGTCTTATCGGTAATCAGTCCAATAGAAGCAATTGTTTGTTTATAGACTTCGCTTTCACCTTGCGAATAAACAAAGCCGCTTAAGATAAGGAAAACAATTATTATGCCGATCGGTTTTTTCAAATCAAGCTTTTTATTTAGATTACAAATATCATCAAAACTGCGGGTGATTGTAAAGCCATTTCAACCGAAAGTTTTGTATTATTTTAACCTAAAGCGGGGGTGAATTGTTCCGATGAAAATGCCGAAAAATGGCTGAAAACAGCGATTTTATGGAGGTTCCAATGGTATATAACGAGGTTGTAAGAAGCAGAGCTAATATTTGAGAGTTCAGTGTACTCCAAGAGGTTTTCGTTTGATAACACCTGAGGCTGCAATAGTGAATCAGTTTTGCTCAAAACTACTCAACATAAGGTGTCAGGTCTGCGCAAAGCGCCCCTTCGGGGAGGACCCGCCTGTACGCCTGCCTGCTGAAGGCAGGGGCAGGCCTGACACAACAATAATGAGCATTGATAGAATTATTGCCTAATCCTGGCTTTATATCTGTCTATCCGATAACTTCGAATCCGGTATATTTATGCAGCGCTTTGGGTATAACTATTTTTCCTTCGGGAGTTTGGTTTGATTCTATCAAAGAAACATAAAGTCTTGAAGTAGCAAGCCCGCTGCCGTTGAGTATATGCAGGAATTCCGTCTTCTTATCACGCTTAAATCTTATCATAGCGCGCCTGGACTGGAAATCAGTGCAGTTGCTCACGCTTGATGCTTCAAGCCATTTGTTTTCCGCCGGGCTCCATACTTCAATATCATACTGCTTGCTTGCAGCAAATCCCATATCACCCGTGCAGACATTAACAACGCGGTAGTGAACATTTAAAGCCTCAAGAATGCCGCACGCATGGTTCAGCATTTCTTCCATTTGTGAATATGACTGTTCGGGAAGACAGAAATTGATCATCTCTACTTTATTGAACTGGTGCACTCTCAAAAATCCTTTGGTATCTTTGCCGTAACTTCCGGCTTCCCTTCTGAAGCACGCCGTATAGCCGCAGTATTTTACGGGAAGATCTTTCAGGTCGAGCACTTCATCTCTGTGAATGTTTACAATCGGTACTTCTGCAGTAGGTATTGCAAACAGATCGTCAGGATCGGTACGGTACATATCTTCTTCAAACTTTGGCACCTTTTCAGCGGCTTCCATCGATGCGCGGTTTACCAGGAAAGGCATAAAAACTTCAGTGTAGCCATTTAGCTTATGTGTATCAAGCATGAAATTTATCAGCGCGCGCTCTAACACCGCACCCCTGCCTTTGTAAAAAGGGAATCCGCTTCCGGAAATTTTTGCCCCGATGGAAAAATCGAGTATATCAAGTTTTTTGCCAAGTTCAACATGATCTAAATACTTAAAATCACCCGAAGCCTTTTCACCCCAAATGCGGAACCCAACATTGTCATCAGAGCTCTTTCCTTCAGGAACGGAATCCTCAGCAATATTGGGAATATCACGAAGCACTTCATCGATCATCTTTTCGGCTTCGGCAAGCCGCTCATCAATTGCTTTGATATCATCCGATACTTTCTTCATATCAGTGATCCTTGCAGATGCGTCTTTGCCTTCTTTTTTCATTACGGCAATTTCCTGTGAGACTGTATTGCGAAGGCTTTTGAGCTTTTCAACTTCACCTATGGATTCCCTGCGCTTTATATCAAGAGCAAGTATTTTATCTACACTTTCCGTTTTCATGCCGCGGATCGTGAGCTTTTTCTTTATGTTATCGGGATTTTCCCGGATGAGTTTTATATCTAACATTTTCTATTCAATTAAGAATTAGGAATTAAGAATTACGAATTAAAGATGGAATAAATATGTGTCAGGTCTAAGGACCTGACACAACTGAAAATAAAAATCTAACAATCTTGACCCACCCCGTCTTTGCCTTCCGTCAGTGGCCGGACAGGTCGGCAAAGCCACCCCTCCGTAGGAGGGGAATAATAATCTTATACTACAGACCGAGCTGGATCTTGAGCAGGCTTAAGCCCTCGGTTACATTGAGCGGTTTGATGCCAAGATCGGTTTCGGCTTTGAGTAATACAAAACTTGAATTCATAGGCCTCGCGGCTGCCTGGTTCAGGTCGCTGGTTTTAACCGGCATTACAAGGTTTTCATTAAGCCTGAAAACATTTGCGATCTTCACTGCAAACTCATAACGGCTCAGGTATTCACTGCCGCAAATATTATATATACCGGATCTTTCCATATTAACAATTTTTACCAGTCCCCAACCAAGATCATCAATAATTGTAGGCATGCCAAACTGGTCATCAACAATTCTGACTGTATTTTTTTCGGCGAGCATATTTATCAGCCATGTGACAAAATTTGGCCGCAGGTTCCTGCCCGTGCCATAGAGAACCATTGTTCTTACTATGGCGAAATTGATGCCGCTTGTGATGAGTGCATTTTCTGCGGCAAGCTTACTTTTACCATAATAGCTTAAAGGATTAGGTTTTGAGGTTTCAGAATAATTTCCGGCTTTGCCGTCAAAAACATAATCGGTTGATATGTGTACAATTTTTGCAGAGTTTACTCTTGATGCAATAATAAAATGTTTCACAGCATCAACATTAACTCTCCAGCTAAGCTCGCGCTCTGTTTCGCAGCCGTCAACATTTGTGTACGCAGCACAGTTAATAACTACCGAGGGCATGTATTTCTTAACTGATTCCTTTACATCTTCCTTCTTGGTAATATCCATCGGGAAGTAATCATACCCGCGCGGTTCAAATGCGTTATCATGCAGATCGGTCAGGATAAGCTCGTGCGAAGTCTCATTGCGGAAAAGTTCGGTTACTTTTTGTCCAAGGAGTCCGTTTGCGCCGGTAAGTAATATTTTTTTAGATTGTATCAAATGTTTGTTTTCTTTACCTCACCCCCCAGCCCCTCTCCTAAAAGAGAGGGGAGTGAAGGGGACAGGTTATTTTCATAAACTCAAGCCTCTTAGGTCTTCCACTCCGTGCAGAGATGCATTCAGGCTTGCCATATTATTGGCAAAATTGAGCGCTTCGGTGAAGTCCTTACATTTTAATTCAGCGTTTTTATAAAAAAATGATGATGCAAAAACATCGCCGCAGCCCGTAGAATCAACAAACTTCGGGCTATCAATAGAAGGAACATCAAGCCTGTGCAGATCGTAATAATTATCGGAGCCATCTATTTCAGTTTTCCGGGTGTACATAGTTACACCAGCCCTGCCGCGAGTAACTACAAGACATTTCACATTGCCTCCGGCAAGGATCTTTTCGGCAGTTTCATATTCTGTAACATTCTCTCCTGTAAATATTGCCATTTCGGATTCATTCATCTGCAGTGTATCGCATGAGTTTACCCATTGCTGCCAGTTATCCACAGGCATTTGCTTCCTTGTGCCGTCGGGGAAGGTCTGCATCACGAGATTATGAAGATCCATGTGAATATACCCATTGAAATTATCACGTATCATCAGCATAGTATCAAGCTCAAGATCGACTCCCGAAACAAGATTAATGAGTATTCCATTCAGGTCTTTTAAAAGACCTTTTATCTGTTCCAGCTTAACAGGCAGTGTCGGCTCGGTCGAGTTTTCCTCGCGGTCATATGTTTTCTTCGCAGATACATTCAGAACCGAAGCTTCATCTTTATAGAACAGGTTTACAATCCTGGTTTTGTGCGGCGTGCTGAAAATATGGCCCTGTTTAAGATTCGGGAATTTTGCGAGGAATCCGGAAACAGAACTAAACTCATCTTCGCCGAGATTCATAACCGGGTAAACATCAGCTTTGCCGGAGGAGATCACAGCCAGCGATACCGCAGAATACAGTATTCCGCCGAACTGCTTTTCGGTGGAACCGGTTCCGCGGTAGATATAATCCATGCAGGGTTCACCAATTACAGCAAGCTTAAGTTTAGGCAAATATTTCCTTTACCCTTTTCTCCATTTCGCGTGTGAACTCAATATCTGCCGCCGCACAGTTTTCTATTATCTGTTCCGGCCGTGATGCGCTTGTGATTGCGCTGGTAATGTTACTTTTCCGGAGGCACCATGCAAGTGCAAGTTGTGTAGAGGTGTGGCCAAGACTCTCTGCATATTTCTTAAAATTATCAACTTTGGCAAGCAGCGCTTCATCCGTAACGGAATCCCTCATAAATGCACCCATTCCATCGTGAGCGGCGCGTGAATCTTTAGGAATAATTCCGCCCGAATATTTTCCGCTGAGCAGACCCTGGGCAATAGGCGACCAAACTACTTCGCCCATGCCGTGTTTTTCGCATGTTGCCATTACCCCATCGGTTTCTATTTGAGGACGGATAATACTATACTGAGGCTGATTGCTCACAGGCCGGTGAAGATTATGTTTTTCGCAAACTGCAGCAGCATCATCAATATTTTCGGCTGACCATACACTCACTCCCCAATATAACAGCTTACCCTGCCTGATCAGATCGTCAAATGCGCGGCATATTTCTTCCATCGGTACACTGGGGTCATGGC
Organism: Ignavibacteria bacterium; assembly: GCA_019912545.1. Taxonomy (GTDB): domain Bacteria; phylum Bacteroidota; class Ignavibacteria; order Tepidaquicellales; family OLB5; genus OLB5. Next base: position 28,311 of record JAIOIK010000043.1, read on the forward strand.
GGTGGCACTGGTAGAGATCGATATAATCTGCCTTTAATCTTTTAAGCGAGGCATTAACTGACTCAACAATGTGCTTGCGCGAGAGTCCCTGGTTATTTGGGTTTGGCGACATTGGCCAAAAACACTTCGAGGCGAGTACAATATCTTCGCGCTTTACTTTCATTTCATCAAAAAGTATTTTGCCAAGCGAGGTTTCTGCACCACCTTTATTGTAAATATCTGCAGTATCAACAAAGATTATGCCGTGCTCTATTGCGGTAGAAATGCACTTTAGCGCGGTTTTATCATCAATTCCCATTCCATACGTAAGCCAGCTTCCGATACCGATTACCGATAGCTTTACGCCGCTTTTTCCGAGTTGTCTGTATTTCATATTATAATTGAGGTATAAGTTACAAATATAGTAAAACGCCCTTGCTTAATATAGTCAAAGTGCTGGATATGCCATTGTAAAGGTATTAGCGAAACTAATTGATATATGAATGTTTTTTGGTTAGTTTTGAGAATGCATTTTGCTGTTTACATATTATTTCTGATCTTAAAGGTCATAGTTCCCATCTTACCCCTGCCATTGGTTAGATTTAACGCTAGAGTGATAGGCGCTTTCTTCTACTATCTCATACCCGTAAGGAAGTCAACTGCGCTTAGCAATCTCAAACTCGCTTTTCCCGAAAAAAGCAATAAAGAACTGAACCGGATCATAAAGGGATGTTACAGGAATGTCTTTACAGTTATCGGGGAGTTTTTGTGTATGCAGAGATTTTCGGATGAGGAGATGAACAAGATCATGCGGATAACAAATCCGGAACTGATCTACAGCAAGCTTAAAACCGGCAGAAGCCTTATACTTATCAGCGCGCATTTCGGTAACTGGGAACTGACGGCATACGGCTGTGCAAGAACACTGGGTAAGAAATTAAATGTTGTGGTAAAAGAGCAATCAAACAAGCGGCTTGATAAGGCCATTAATGAGATGCGTTCTTCTGCCGGGAATAAAATGATCGAAATGCGGGGTTCATTGAGGGGAATTTTAAACGCTCTGCATGGCGGGGAAATAGTTGCAATGCTGGGCGACCAGGCTGCACCAAAGGAAAACATCAGGATAAATTTCTTTGTTAATGATGTACCGGCATTTGAAGGAACAGCAAAGATCGCAATAAAAACCGGTGCAGCTGTTCTTTTCGGAGTTTCTGTGAGAAACGAAGAAGGGAACTATGAAGTTACAATGCAGGAAATAGATACTTCAAAATTTACAGAAGCAAGCGAAGAGAACGTGAAAGATCTAACGCAGATGCATATTGATCTGCTTGTTGAACAGATAAGAAAAAGGCCTGATCACTGGCTTTGGTTTCACAGGAGGTTTAAGAATGTATGAAGTATGTTACCATAAATAAAAATGTGGTGTCGGGTTTATGAACCGACACGCCGGCTCATTCAAAAGAGTTTCTGGAAAGCTTCGCTTTCCGCGTCAGGTGAATACCTGACGCCACGGTTTTATGGTTTTTGTAAGCTTTGCTTTCTCGTCAGGTTTGTAACCTGACACGCCGGCTGTGCCGGCAGGATAAGCATTGATATAAAGCCAACGAAAAGAGGATTCTGGAAAGCTTCGCTTTCCGCGTCAGGTGAATACCTAACGCCACTGTTTGTTAGGTATTTTTTGCATTTGTGGTGTCAGGTTTGTAACCTGACACACCGGCTGTGCCGGCAGAATAAGCATTGGTGATTTAAAGCCAATAGAAAGGGGATTTTGGAAAGCTTCGCTTTCCGCGTCAGGTAAATACCTGGCGCTACGGTTTGTTTGATATTTTTTGCATTTGTGGTGTCAGGTTTGTAACCTGACACACAGCTTTTTTCAGGCAGAATATACATTGATGATTTAAAGCCAATAGAAAGAGGATTTTGGAAAGCTTCGCTTTCCGCGTCAGGTAAATACCTGACGCCGCTGTTTGCCGTGGTATTTTTGCATTTGTGGTGTCAGGTTTGTAACCTGACACGCCAGCTGTGCCGGCAGTATAAGCATTGATGTAAAGCCAACGAAAAGAGGATTCTGAAAAGCTTCGCTTCCCGCGTCAGGTGAATACCTTAGTACAGTTTTTTTGAATTGTGGTGTTTTTTGATGCTAGCAATAATTACAATAAATTGGGACTTAGAGGCAGAAAATATTATGATAAATTAGGTAATACTTATTTTATTACCTCAACAATTCTTGGACATCTAAAAGTGTTCAAGTTAAATGATAAATATTGCGATATACTAGTTGATTCTTTAAAGTATCTTCTGATAGAACATTCTTCACATATTAATGCCTATGTTATTATGCCCAATCATATTCATTTTGTTTTAAAAATGCAAGACGGAGAGAGCATATCTGACTTCATGAGGGATTTCAAAAGACATACCTCAAAAGAGATTAAAAAATTACTTATTATGGAAAAGGAAATGAATATTATTGCAAAATTGACTAAATTGAGCGGTACTGGCAAGTATAAATTATGGATGGATAGATTTGATGATGTAATTATTACAACAAGGAAGGTCCTGGATGTGAAGATCAATTATATTCACTATAATCCTGTGAGAGCCGGTTTAGTTGAGAAAGTAACGGATTGGAAGTATTCAAGTGCAAGAAATTATTATTGTGATGACGATTCCATAATAAAAGTAGAAAGAAACATTTGATTCAATAACATATGCAGGAAAGCTTCGCTTTCCGCGTCAGGTGAATACCTGACGCCACTGTTCTAGGGTTTTTGTAAGCTTTGCTTTCTCGTCAGGTGGATACCTAACGCCACGGTCTGCCATGGTGATTTCTCATATGTGGTGTCAGGTTTGTAACCTGACACATAGGCTTTGCCAGCAGAACAAACATGGTAATATTATGCCGTTGGAAAAAGTTTTTGGAATTCCTCGCTTTCTGCGTCAGATGAATACCTGACGCTACGGTTTTTGCAGTTACACTGGAAATCTAAATGAACAACAAGAAAATATTAATAATACAGACGGCGTTTTTGGGGGATGTGGTTCTTGCCCTGCCAATGGTGCAGACCTTGAAAAAGCATTTGCCTGATGCGATGATCGATTTTTTATGTATTCCGGGAACTGAGGGCGTGCTCGCAAATCACCCGGATATAAGCAAAGTAATCCCTTATGATAAAAAAGGCGGAGATAAGCTGGATAAGTTCATAGAAATTCTTTCCGAGATAAGAGAAGAAGAGTTTGATATAGTTATCTGCCCGCACCGCTATACCCGCAGCGCAATCTTAACTTATTACTCCGAATCTAAAGTGAGGATTGGGTTTGACGAGAACTCTCTTGCATTTTTGCTTACAAATAAAGTACGGTACATTAAGGATAAGCATGAGATATACCGGAATCTAGACCTAGCCAAAGCCATTCCGGGGATTGAGTATGATGAAGGCAAAGTATCTCTCAAGCCGCAATTGTATCCTTCGGAAGAAGATATTAAAACGGTTAACCATTTGGTCAACAGATCGAACCTGATAGCGTTTGCTCCATGCTCAAAGTGGTTTACAAAGCAATTGACTACCGAAAAGTCCGCTGAAATAGCCCGTAAACTATTGTTGGATGGGTATAATGTGGTTTTGATAGGCGGTGAAGATGACATAGATTATTGCATGGAGCTTGAGAGCAGATTAAATGATGATTCGCTCTTGAATCTATGCGGGAAGACAACAGCGCTGCAATCTTACCTGGTTATATCCCGCTCAAAAGCACTGGTATCTGTTGATTCGGCGGCACAGCATCTTGGCGCCGCAAGTGATACACCGATCATACTTATATACGGCTCGACAAATATCTCGTTCGGGTTTTACCCGCTTACATCAAAATATGCTATTGTTGAAAATGATAAGCTTGAGTGCAGGCCATGTACGGATCATGGCAGGGATAAATGTCCATTGGGCCATTTTAAGTGTATAGTGGATTTGAGTGCTGATGAAATATCGAAGTCAGTTGAGGAATTAGTAAAATTCAAGACAGGATAAGAAGCAAAAGAAAAACACAAAACGATTCTAAGTCTCAATTAAAGACAGAAGAAGAAGCAGAAGCAAAGGCAGAGGCAAAATCAAAAGCATTCACCGCAAAGACGCTAAGCCGCAAAGAAAAGCACAAGCCTTTTAACAACAGAGAGTCAGAGAAACAGAATTTGAAATAGAGGCAAAACCAAAGACGACTCAAAGGCTCATAAACACAACGAAAAGCAAAGATAGAATTAGAACAAAAGCAGAATTAGAATCAAAGGCAAAAGCATTCACCGCAAAGACGCTAAGCCGCAAAGAAAAGCACAAGCTTTTTAACAACAGAGAGTCAGAGAAACAGAATTTGAAATAGAGGCAAAACCAAAGACGACTCAAAGGCTCAAAGACACAAAGAAAAGCAAAGATAGAATTAGAACAAAGGAAAATCAAAGCAAAGACAAAAGCAGAAGCGTAAAGTTATTTTAATTCAGGTTTAAGGTAGCGGGCGGTTTCTGAGGTTTTGATGAAATTCTTCACAATATCTTCTGGAGTGCCTGCTGCAAGTATCTTTCCGCCGGCATCGCCGCCTTCCGGGCCGAGATCAATTATCCAATCCGCAGTTTTTATCACATCAAGGTTATGCTCAATTACAATAACAGTGTTGCCCTTATCAACAAGCTGGTTAAGGACTTTAAGAAGCATGCGGATATCTTCAAAATGCAGGCCGGTTGTTGGCTCATCAAGAATATAAATTGTTTTGCCTGTCTGTATCTTCGAGAGCTCCGTGGAAAGCTTAACTCTTTGCGCTTCGCCGCCGGAAAGAGTTACTGCAGATTGTCCCAGGCGGATATAACCCAATCCAACTTCATAAAGTGTTTCCAGTTTTCTTTTAAGCGAAGGGATCGCCGTGAAGAATGATACTGCTTCTTCTACGGTCATTTCCAGAACATCAGAAATATTTTTTCCTTTGTAGCGGACCTCAAGAGTCTCGCGGTTATATCTTTTGCCCCGGCACACATCGCATGTTACGTAAACATCAGGCAGGAAATTCATTTCAATCTTTTTAAGTCCGCCGCCTTCGCATGTTTCACACCTGCCGCCTTTTACATTGAAGCTGAAACGGCCGACTTTATACCCGCGTATCTTCGCTTCAGGGAGCGTTGCGAACAGATCGCGGATGAATGTAAAAAGTCCGGTATAAGTTGCCGGATTACTGCGCGGAGTTCTGCCAATTGGTGACTGGTCAACTTCAATAACTTTGTTTACATTCTTTAATCCTTCAATTGTATCGTATGGCAGAGGCGGCTCGGGCGATTTAAAGAACTTCCTTGAAAGCACGCGGTACAGTGTTTCGTTTATAAGCGATGATTTTCCGGAACCGCTTACACCTGTAACACAAATGAACCTGCCAAGCGGAATCTCCAGATCTACTTTTTTCAGGTTATTGCCTGCTGCGCCTTTGAGCAAGAGCTTATGCCCGCTGCCTATTCTCCGCTTCTTTGGTATTTCAATACATTTTTTCCCGGATATATACAAAGCGGTGAGGGAATCACCATTAAGGCTGTAGGGTTTGCCAATACCAACTATCTTTCCGCCATGCTCGCCTGCGCCCGGACCAAGATCTACAATGAAATCAGCTTCCTGCATCATTTGCTTATCATGCTCAACAACAATTACCGTATTGCCAATATCGCGCAGGTGTTTCAGAGATTTTATCAGCAGTTCGTTATCGCGCTGATGCAGGCCGATGCTTGGTTCATCAAGGATATACAGAACGCCCTGAAGCTGTGAGCCTATTTGTGTGGCAAGCTTTATTCTTTGCCCTTCGCCGCCGGAAAGTGTGCGTGCATTTCTATCAAGGGTCAGGTAATCAAGTCCGACATTAAGCATGAACTCAAGCCGCATACGGATCTCTTTAAGTATTTGCCTGGAGATGAATTCCTGGCGGTCATTAAGTCTTAGGTCATCAAAAATGAGCCTTGCCTTTTTTATTGAAAGTTTGGAAATATCAAAAATGTTCAGCAGTCCCTTGGAAGAATCAACCTTTACAGCAAGGCTTGATGCTTTGAGCTTGCCGCCGCTGCATGTATCACACCGGTTGCTTGTCATGAAGCTTTCGGCCCAGTTGGAAATATATTCAGATGTCTGGTTGCGGTAGTAGTCGAGTATTATTTTCTTTATTCCAGCAAAACGGTGAGAGTATTCGCGCTCTATTCCGCGTGAATCAACATACTTGTAATCGCGCTTTGCATTTTCTCCGTTCATTATGATGTTCAGGTGTTCTTTGGATATCTTCTTAAGCGGTGTATCAAAATCATATCCCCATGACTCTATCAGCTGCTTAAGCACTGAAAATGTCCAGTTGCTGCGCGGCTTTCCCAGCGGAGCAATGCCGCCTTCAGCGATAGTTTGATCGTAATCTGTAATAATAAGTCTTTCATCCAGCTCTTTGCGTGCTCCGAGTCCCATGCAGTCAGGGCACCAGCCGTAGGGTGAGTTGAATGAAAAAGAATTCGGGGCAGGTTCATCAAACCCGATCCCGCAGCTTGAGCATGCAAGTTTTTCGCTGAATAGCCTGTCACCGGTACCTCCGCTATCAGACTCGGTAATAATCACAATGCCGCCGCCAAAGCGAAGCGCAGTTTCAATTGATTCAGTCAGCCGGAGCGATGTTGCTTTTGTGACCATTATTCTATCTACAACAATTTCAATATCATGAATTTTATAGCGGTCAAGCTTCATCTTAGGCGTGATATCTTTTATCTGCTTATCGATCCGCACTTTAGTGAAGCCGTCTTTTTCAATCTGTTCAAAAAGCTCGCGGTAATGTCCTTTGCGTCCTTTTACTACGGGAGCGAGAATGTTAATCCGTTTGCTATCAAGGTTTTCGCGTATGTGGTCAATGATCTGCCCAATGGTCTGCCTTTGTACTGCGCGCCCGCAATTTGTGCAGTACTGAGTGCCGCATTTTGCGAACAGGAGGCGAAGGAAGTCATAAATTTCAGTTACAGTACCGACTGTTGAACGGGGATTATGCGAAATGGTTTTCTGCTCAATGGAAATTGAAGGGGATAACCCTTCGATCTTATCAACATCGGGACGCTCAATACCTCCGATGAACTGGCGTGCGTAGGCTGAGAGTGTTTCAACAAAACGGCGCTGGCCCTCGGCATAGATAGTATCAAATGCGAGAGATGATTTGCCCGAGCCTGAAATGCCTGTGATAACTACGAACTGGCCACGGGGTATATCAAGATCGATATTTTTAAGATTGTGGACGCGCGCGCCCTGTATGGAAATTTTATCTAAGAAGGACAAATTATTTATTATTCTAAAATTCAGGCAAAGGGTTAAACCCCTTGTTCGGTATAATGAAAAGGGTTATATCACCCTGTTCAGGGAAAACATATGGTAATTCTCTGGTTCCCCCAAACTTGATGTTCCAAATTGGAACCTCAAAATTTTCATCAAGACGGATAAGTTAACGGAAAAAGTTTGAAGAAAAAATGAATGAATTTGGCAGGAGGGGCAAGGCATTATAAATAGTGAGATGGTAAAATGGCGGGATAGTGAAACACAAGCATATAGAGTTTAATTCATTAAAAAACAGTCGTTTCAAAACACGCAACAATTATATACATTTTAACTAACATCAAAATATTATATTTTGATATACATTCTAATAACATAAATGGAGCCTTATTTATGAAGAAACACTGTACAATTTTGGCCTTAATACTTTTTACTTTTGTTCTCAGTATTTATTCATCACCAAGGGTAAGTTTTAAAGATCTGCTTGAGCAGGCGGAAACGAATCCGAATCTAACTGTTGAAGCAAGGAGCCTGGCGGTAAGACAAAATCTTCCGGTCAATATCATGACAACAACCAGGGTAATGATAGATGCAAAGATGATAGAAGACGGGAAAGTAGTTTATGCCGTGTTCACAAATTTTGCCGATATATACAGCGGGGGATATGCAGTTTATGGAGAAGATATTGCAGGATTGTATGACTTTCATTCAAGCCGGATAGATCTTGGGAGCGGAAGGGTAGTTGATAATACGGGCGGCATGTACGATCCTGCGATCAGCCAAAGATCTGCTGGAGAAAGATATTTGATGGTAACCGATTGGACAGCCGACAAAGTATATCTGTTTAATGCTGCAAACGGAGATCTTGTGGATGTTGATTTTATTCCGACCACCGCTCCGCAGCTTCAAAGCCCAAGACATGCAGTACAGCATTTGAACGGAAAGCAGATAATTGTTTCAGATCAGCTATCGGATGTAGTTCAGCGCTTTGATACAAGCGGCGTATATCTTGGAATACTTGCTCCAAGCACGGGATTAAATAATGCGATTCTTGATAACATTCGCGGCATAGCATTCAGGCAAAACACTAACCTGCTGGTCACAGTTGGAAGCGGTGCAAGCCAGAATAAAATACAGGAATTTGATTCAGGCGGTGTATTTATTGGTTCGTTTATTTCTTCAAATCTTAACAGCCCGTTTTTCATATTCTACAGGACAACTGACATGCTTATTTCCTGTTCGTCAGGTGATGATGTTGTAAGGTTTGATCATAACGGAACATTTCTATCAATTTTCAATACCGGGACTGATATTTCTTTTGCCCAGCAGGTTTATCGGGTGGCGGGTGGAAGAATTACCGTTGCCAGTTTCAGTACTCCAAACTCGGGACTTACAATACTGGATTCCAATGGTCTCTTTGTGAACAGACTAACAACAATAACAGGGAACAGGGGTCAGTGGCTTCTTGGAAACGGGCATTACCTGGTAACAAACGGCGCGGGAGTTCATGAAATAGATTCCTCAACAGGTGTACTGATAAGGACTGTAACTGCAGGAGCAAATTTCCAGTTCATTTCGTTTTACAATCCCGAGTACCTGGTATCAACAGGTAATAACAGCAGCATAGTGCCGGATAGATATGAATTATTTGCCAACTACCCGAATCCATTTAATCCTTCAACTGTTATAAAGTACCAGGTGCCGCAGGATGGTTTGGTAAAAATTACAGTATTTGATGCTTCGGGTAAAGAAATAAGAGCCCTTGTTAATGACAGCAGGACTGCCGGAACTTATGAAGTTATATTTAACGGCGAAGGGCTTTCAACCGGAGTGTATTTCTGCAGAATGGAAAGCGGTACTTACAGCCAGACTATGAAAATGGCGATGATTAAGTAAAAAAGCATTTATGTAAAACGTGAAACCAGGAAATTGCAAAAGTTTCCTCCACAGGAGGGGAACAAAAGCAGAGGCAAAAAATAAGTGCCTAACTATGTTTGTTGTCTCAGTTGGATTATATGTATTTCTTCACTGAATTCCAGATATCTTTTAATGGTTTCTTAGGTTTCCGCGTAAGGAACACAGCGAGGCCGCTTTCATATGGCATGCTGAACTCACTTTCAATAATATCAACCTGAGAGACTTCTTCAAAGACTTTTAAATGATCTTCAATTTTGCCGCCTATGATTATAAGTGTAGTCAACGAATCAATTCCGGGCTTCCATAAAAAGTGATTATTATGCCCGCAAAGCGCTTGAGGCAGATTAAAGTTTTTTCCGTAATAGTTTATTGCCCCTGCCTCGCCGTAATTCTGAACATAGATGGCTGCATGTTTTTTCTCTTCATCGCCTAAAGAATTATACACGCCGGCAGCTTTTGATGTCATTTCTTTCCAACCGAACCTGTCCGCAAAATACTGTGGAAGTTTGCCGATCACCTGTTTTTCGCCTGACTCAGGCATTAACCCGATAGTTTTCAGATAGGCTGAGGTCTCCTGTGGAGACAGCACTGGAATGACAGCAGGAAGCAAAACAGACATGCTTAATATCAGCAATACCCCGATAACAGGCTTCATAATTCCCATTTTTTTCTTTTCCAGGAACTCTGTTATAAAAACAACACCTGATGAAAGCAGCACTGGGTACGCCGGAACGAGGTAGTACGGTTTGCTGTTACTTAGTGCAAGAAAAATAAAAATGATGATGTATACCAGCGCAATTACACTGTAAGGTTTCAGTTTAACTGAAAACAATAGTGCAGCAACACCGGTAAACCAAATCAGAAAATTCAACGGACCGGCTAGAAGCAATTGTTCTTTAGCAAAACCAATGGGCCCTATTCCTGCATTCTTGAATTCAGATGCGTTGCGGATAAACTCTAAAGTCGCAAATTCATTTTGCATATTCCATATAACGTATGGAATGAACATAAATACAGCGATCACTCCACCAAGCCAGAAGAATTTATTCAAATACCATTTTCTTTCTCTTGTAAGCATCATTGCAGCAAAAATTCCCAATCCAAGATAACCGACACTTATCTTATTCATCAAACCCATGCCAGAGATAATTCCGAAAACTACCCATAACTTCTCATTTTCAGTATTTATGATTCTGATCAATAAATAAAACATTGCAGCCCAAATAAGTATGTCAAAGGAATTCATGGAATAGAAGCTGTTCATAACCCAATATGCAGGGATGCAGAAGACGGAAATTGCCGCAAGGATCTGTGCCGGGCGGTTTCCACCAAGTGATTCTGTTAACATTCCGCACAGGAAAATAAGCAAAGCTCCGGATAAGGCGGGTAATACTCTTATGGAAATGAGGGAATCACCGAATATTGATTTCCAGATTGCAAGTATATAAATTGAAAGCGGGGGATGATCAACATAACCAAAAGAAAGATTATTTGCGCAATCTATATAGTAGAATTCATCCCGGAACACAGGGTAGTTTGAAGCGGTTATAAGCTGTATGAAAACGTAAAGCAGAGAAATGCCAATAAGGTACGCGGAACTATTCGGTAATATGCGGCGTTTTTTGCTGTTTGACAATTTTTGTTTATTGCCTCTTGAGATTAATTTGTTTACTTAATATGCCAGAGGTTATTTGTAGAATCAACGTCCGGGATGTACTGGCTGCCGAGTTCTATTGAGGCAGGTTTTCTATCGATCTCCATCTCTATCCAAACATTGTCCTCATCTTCAGATTTCCAAACTGCGGCAGAGCGGTATGAACGCTTTACAGAACCATCTTTGAACTTAACAGTGAGCGCAACAGGAACCGGAAGCGCCCCTTCTTTTGTGATCTGAATGTTAAGGATTTCATCTTTTACTGAAACGGAATCAATTGCAAGATCAGGATAGCCCTGGCTGAAGAACCACGGCTGGTAGAACCAGGAGTACTCATCATCGACGGCATCTTCGAATGTGAAGAAAAAATCATAAGGCGTTGGGTGCCTGCCTTGCCATCTTTTCATGTACTCCTGCAGCGCCTTTTTAAACTGGACTTCACCCATGAAATCCTTCAAAATATTTAATGCATTTGCAGGGCGGAAATAAGCGTGGCTGCCATACATATCGCTTCTGATCAAAAATGAGGGGTACATCATCGGGACTTCATCGAACTGGCCTGCGTAATCAAGATAGCGTTTAACATTCCTAGTGCGGAAATCAATGGTTTTATCCAGCTCGTACTGGATGTACTCCGAAATCATTTGCGTAAACCCTTCATCCATCCATGCGTACTTTCGCTCGTTAATTCCCATTGCAAAGGGAAAATAGGAATGAACAGTTTCGTGCACAGTTGTATGCACCATCCAGATCCGTTCCGAATTTGAACCCATGTTAACCATCATAGGAGATTCCATCCCGCCCCTGCCGTTGAAAACCGTCATTTTAGGATACGGGAAGTGTATACCCGGAAGATCTTTCGAAAGCATTTCCACAGTCTTGGATGTTACTTCGCAAACTTCATAGAAGTCGAGCGAGGTTTCCAAGTAAGCAGAATTAACAAATACTTTTTTACCGGGGGCAATTTCTAAAGTTTTGCCGTCCCAAAGGTAGTCCGCAGCCGCTCCGAAAGTGAAATCGGGTACACCGCTGGCTGTAAAATACCACAAGTTTTCAACTGATGAATTATTATAAACAGGCGTTTCGGAATGCAGATCCTTGGGTGAAACAATGTTGATTACATCTGCGGATGAATAAGCACTGTTGTATTTTTCCAGCACTGCGGGAGTCAAAACTTCAGAAGGATTTTGCAGAATGCCTGTTGCCCAGACCCCAAAATTATTCGGTACGGAAATTTTTACGTCGAAATTGTTGAAGTCATTATAGAACTCAGTCTGGCCGGTATATTCATTCATATCCCATCCGTCAATATCATCATAAACGGCGACCTGCGGATACCAGTAAGCGATGAAGAACCTTGTTGAATCATATTGCCCCATTCGGACAGGCTTAATTCGCGGTATCTTGAAATCCCAGGTTACATTAATTATCGCCTGCTTTCCCGGAAGTATCTTAATATCTTTTAGGATAAGGTTAGTGCCGTTATCTTCAACAGAATCAATTCCCGAAAGAGAATAAGTGCGTTTGTTAACCGATAGCGAGCGGATCTTCATTCCTTCGGTGAAATCTTTCTCTTCAAGCTGAAAATCCTTCATGGTGCCGGGCTTAAAAAGATTCTGGTACAGCCTGAGTACAATTCTATCAAGTGTATCCGGGCTTGTGTTATGGTAAGTGATAGTACCAGAGCCGATGATCTCTGAGTTAGCCGGATCGAGAGTAACATTGAGCTTATAGTCGGAGTGATTTTGCCAATATTCCGAACCGGGCTTTCCGTCAAGTGAGCGGGTGCCTTCTTCATACGCGTCCTGAAACTCCAATGGGATGTAAAGGCTTTGCGAATAGCCCGCAGATATCGAAAGGAATAAAATTACGAGGAATTTAATAGCTTTCAAACAATAGTAGAATTAATTAGGTAATTATAAATAAAAGCCATGTGATATAAAAGGGAAAATTAGGGAAAATACGGCAAAGTAATCAGATAAACTTCCTTCAATTATAGTATTATTAATGTGTTCTCTGGATAAATGGTTTCAAAATACAGCACTTTTTGTTTACCAATTTCCAAAAAAGACGGAAGCAATTGTATCAGCATAATTACCTGCGAGATAAATTGGTCCCCTCCACCGGAGGGGAATAATGGCATAAGATAGTTGATTACTAATTCTTACCTGGAATAGAACCCGAAACCAACACCAAGAGATATGCTGAAGGCTCCGGGCTGGTTATTGTTCATAAATGTTTTGCGGAATTTTATGTTTGGGTGGATTGAAATTGCATCGCTGAATCCGGTCGATGCGAAAAGTCCGATAGCTAATTGAGCAAAGTACCCTTTTTGTGTGAAATCTGTATAATACCCTGCTCCGGGAGAGATCATAAAAAGAGACGGGTCATTGAAATTGCCGTTTAAGGGGATATCAAAATTGTAAGAGAGATTAACCATGTTAGTTCGCTCACTTCTGAAAACGTAAGTGTAATCAAGTTCTGCCCTGCCAAATGGAAATTTTCCGGCTGAGAACTCTTTAGATAAACCGAAACGGGTTTTGCCGCTTTCAATTACAAGAGTTGGGCTGATAGCAAGAATTGAGCCGAGTATTAAAGTATTGCCTGCATCAGAAGCTGAGCTGCTTTTGTGCAGAATATTTTTATTGTTAAAATTCAACTGCGAAAACGAGATTGAGGTAAAAAGAAAAGACAGGACAAGGATGCAAATAGACTTAATCATATAACAAATATAGCGATTTTGAGAATATTTAACTTAACCGTAATTATATTCATATTGAAGTATGTAATTGCTATTTTTGGAGGAAGCAATGCAGAATTTGAAGAACAAGGGGGCATGCCCCCTTGTTCCTGAGGATTCTGATTTCTAAGCTGATCAGCGGAATTGCATGGAAGAGCAAAAACATATTTTTCACGTTACCTGGGTTACGCATAACAGCAGGACCAGTGAACGAATGAAGAAACTGAACATAGAACCCGGTTTGCCGGTTTTGTTATCAGGAAAAGATGAACTGGAGATTACCGGTTATATTAATGAAACTGTTGATGCTGATGAATTAAAATTACTGGCTTTTAATATTTGCAGAGATCACGTGCACTTGCTTTTGGTTTGTATTGAAGAAGAACGTGATAAAATAGTAAATAAATTGAAAGCAACATGTTCCAGGAAATTTAACATTGCGCATGGCTTGACGAAAATTGAAGAACAAGGGGGCATGCCCCCTTGTTCCAGGAAAAGGAGAGGCAAATCACAGAATACATTATGGGCTCAAAAGTATAATTGGTCGTATGTATTGGATGAAAGAGATTTACAGTCTAAATATACGTATGTAAAACATAACAGGATAAAACATAATTTGCCGAAGAGCTTAGAACTTGAAGAAATAATTGAAAGCATGCTTACATCTTATAATGGTTCAATGGAATAATTGTCTCATTTTAAGTACCCAAAAGAACAAGGGGGCATGCCCCCTTGTTCCAGAGGACTCATGAAATTAAATAGAAACTAAGCGAGCAGTGTCTGATTTTGTAAAAAACTTTGACGGGCAGTTCTCATTAAGCGGAAAGCGATTCCGCTTCATTGGTGCTAATGTGTATGAGCTGGCAAATGTACCGGCAGATATCACAAAAAGCATCATTGATGCCGCCGCCGGACAGGGATTTAACGCGCTTAGATTCTGGCTATTTGAAAATAGATCCCAAAAGGAGCAAATTAAGAAACTAAACGAGATCTGTGATCTGGTAAATCCGTATGGATTGAAACTAATTGTTTCACTGGCTGATAAGTGGGGTTACCTGCAGAATTACAGAATTGATAATAAGTGGTACGTAGGCGCATATAAAAAGGGTTACATTGATTATATTAAAGGAATTACCGGCGCATGCAAAAACCGGGATGAAATTATGATCTGGGAGCTTATCAATGAGCCGGTCACAGATTCATTCAAGTTGTTTTATGATTTTGCAAAGCACTCAGGGGAAGTAATCAAAGCTGTCAATGAAAATCACTTGGTATCAATTGGAACAGTAGGCGGCGTTGGTGATAAATTTGGAGGTTTTTTTTCGGTGTTTAGAAGAAGTAATTTTGAGAAACTATACAGCCTGCCCTCGCTGGATGCAATATCGCTTCATGATTACAGTTATGATTCGGGCATATTCGAAAGGCTTGATATATATTCCCGGTTGATGGAGAGGAGAAATCTTTCTCAACTGCTCGGGAAAACAGACAATCTTCTGAATGCACTGTCTAACAAAATAGATAATTATTACCTGAAGAAGGGTAAACTTGTTCATATTCCGCTGACATTAAGACATTTGTGGAACGGGTATAACAGGAAAAACCTTGAGTTTGCCCTGAAAATAAGTAAGCCTGTTTATATCGGAGAAGTTGGGTTTAAATCTGCACTTAAGCGTGAGCGCACAAAGATATTTGAGCTTGATGCAGGGAAGAAATTCACACAGGGAGTTGGAGGCTATGTGCTGTGGTTGTTTGAGGCATGCGGGTGGAATAGAGACGGGCATGGGTATGGATTTAATGAGAAAGACGGATTTGGAGAAGTTGTCAAAAGATTGAAAGACGATTTTGAGATTGAGTTGTAAGTTTTTGTGAGCTTCGCTCACATGTCAGAACTTTGGACCTGACTTTAGGGCATGAACAGTTTTCTTTTTTGCAGAAGTCAAACGCTTGCGTTTGACCTACAGACACAGAAATTGAAATAATTAAATCACACTACAAATATGATACTGGAAACCGAAAGACTTTACCTGCGTCCTCTCAACAAAGATGATCTTGATACACTTGCTAAAATGTACAGTGATATTGAAGTAATGCGTTTTATCGGTGATGGGAGAACATTTAACCGGGCGCAAGCAGAAAAATCGATTTACCGGTGGAATGAATACGAGGAACAGAAAGGATACTGCAACTGGGCAGTTGTAAGGAAGGATGACAAAGCATACATTGGTAACTGCGGATTCAACCGGCTGCCTGATGACAGCGATACTGAAATATCGTACTTGTTGGATGAACCATACTGGGGCAAAGGGTATGCTTCGGAAATTTCAAAAGCAGCGCTTGATTATGGTTTTGAAAAACTGAATTTCAATAGAGTTGTTGCACTTGTTTACCCGCAAAACCGACCTTCGATCAGAGTAATTGAAAAGATGGGAATGAAGTATGAAAAGGAAGCTGAATATTGGGGAGTGAAGTTGTTGATGTTTGCGAAGGAAAAGTAGTGTACGGTATGAAAAAGTCAGTGTTCAAAATGAAATTAACATAGTTCAGAGATTTTACAGAAGGTACTTTTTGTCTTGGTATTCTGCATCAAACATGGGAGACTTTGTGAAAACAAAAAAGATTAATGTTGTTTCAGAACTCAGATATGTATTCCAACCCACCCCGCCCCTTCGGGGCACCC
>JAIOIK010000044.1 GCA_019912545.1 Ignavibacteria bacterium
GCCATCAGGAAATCAGATGCTTTCCTTATCCCGCGAATCAGGTTGTTCTTCATCTTAACTATAGTCGGTTTACCTGCGCCTGTTGCAACTGCAATGTGATCAATCCCAAGGCGCCAAGCGTCATCAATTTCAATTGTTCCGCCAAACCGTATGCCGTTATACACTCTGAAGTGTTTCCTGCGGGCAAGTGTTAAATATTCTACTTTAAGGAAGTTTTTATCCCACCTTACGGTAATGCCATATTCTGATACTCCCCCAAAACCAAGGAAGATACGTTTATCAAGATCATCCTGAATATCCTTATACTCATAAACAGGTTTCGGGAAAATATATTTTCCATTTTCATCTATACCGCCTGTAACATCAGGGTGAACTGCTTCGATCTTCAGGCCGTCAACTCCAACAACACCAAAGCCTTCATTAAGCAGGTATTGTGATAGCGTATATCCTGCGGGACCCATTCCCACAACCATTACATTTTTGCCGTTGTAAGGCAGTTCATAAGGGCGCTTTACATTAATTGGATTCCATCGAGTTAAGAGCGAATAAATTTCAAATCCCCAGGGCAGATTCAATACATCCGTTAATACTTTTGTTTCTATCTGCGGAATATCAACAGGCTCCTGCTTTTGATATATGCACGCCTTCATGCAGTCATTGCATATTCTGTGGCCGGTTCCGGGGCACATGGGATTATCTATCATAATTATCCCAAGCGCACCAACGCTTTTTCCTTCATACTTTAGAGTATGCATCTCAGAGATCTTCTCATCAAGCGGGCAGCCGTTGAGCGGAATTCCAAGCGGATTTCTTTTTGCCGTGCCTTCTGAATCCTTCATGCCCTTAGAGCACGAATCCTTGCTTCTTTCGTGGCAGAATACGCAGTATTCAACTTCTCCCATTACATGCCGGATGTTATATCTCTTATCCGTAAGCTTAAATCCATCCCGCCTTCTTAAGGTATCTTCTTCGCCGTAGATCTTTTCGGGTATTCCGGGAGTTTCAACCTGGTTATGAACCAGGTGGTTATAATCAACACTCTTTGGCTGTTTGTAAAGAACCCAGTTCTTAATCACAAGTTTTGCAGCTTTGTCATGCATTCTTGCAAAACACCACTTCTGGATCAACTCAACTGTGCCCTTTAAGTAGTCATATGTTCTCTTCTCAAGAAGCGTTCCTTCGGGATTTTTATAATCTTTGTAAACAAAATTTGCTGTGAGCTCTTTTAGTGTTTCTTCCTGTTCAATTTTAGTTAAGGATTCTTCAGATTTTCTGGCAAGGGCTTGTTTAAAAATAAATCCGTTAGGCATAACTTCAAGGTGATCTTTGAAGTGCTGTTCCTGCTCTTCAAGGTCCCTTATCATAAATGCTGTAGCTTTTTCTTCGTCAGTCTGCCAGGAGAATTTTCCGTAAAGGGTTTCTTTTATTATGTTAACTTTTGCATCAAGTTCGCTGAAATTCATATTTGCAAGATCAGCAGCTTTGTATTTTTTGAAAACCCTTTTTGTCATGAAATCGCTTCTGACCTTCAGGATCTTTCGCTCGGTTTCGTTATCTTCTTTAAGCCTATCTGCTTCTCTTTTAATGCCAAAGAAATCAACTGTGAACAGATCAAGGTATCTTGCGGAATTTATCACTATGTTTGAAGTTTCTATCTCTGTAAATCCTTCGCCCTTTGAGGCTTTGTATTTAGAAAAGATCTCAAATGATGCAGGATCTGCTTTTTTATAGAATTCATAGAACCTCTCAGCCAGGTCTCTTAATTTTGACGATTCAAAGAGGTCTTCGTACTTGTAACCATGCTTCAGATTCATGTTGCTCATTTAAACCGATACTCCTTTTAATATATTATAAAAAATCAAACAATAAAACCAGTGTACGGGAATGTGATATTTTATTCGAAAAAAGCTTAAAAATGCGGGTTTTTGAGCATATTCATTGAAAAATATCATTCAAAATTACATACAATATTCATATTAATCTATGATATATGTCATTTTAAATTTGCAGTGAATTTAAAGAAAATCACAAAGCAATATAACTATTACAAACAGAATCAATAGTATGATTCAGCAGGTAAAATGAGCATCAGTTTAACGCTTCTCAATTGATTTAGGGTCGTTTTAAAGTTATCTTTGTAAAATTCCTGTCAGAATCATACAAATCATAAGAAAAGTAACGTGGATTTAGCTAAAGAACTCAACCCTGAGCAAAGGAAAGCCGTTGAACAAATCGAAGGGCCTTGCATGATAGTTGCCGGTGCCGGCAGCGGGAAAACAAGAGTACTTACATACAAAATTGCGCATTTAATTGAATCAGGAATAAATCCGTTTGAAATGCTTGCGCTTACCTTTACCAACAAAGCAGCCAACGAAATGAAGCAGCGCATCTATAAACTTGTCGGAACTTCAGCTGATAATATCTGGATGGGCACTTTTCACTCCATTTTTGCACGCATACTCAGAGTTGAAGCCCAGCATATCGGATTTGACAGAAATTTTACTATCTATGATGATGACGATAGCGAACGGCTAGTTGAAAATGTTATGAAAGACCTTGGTTTTGCCACTGATAACCCTAAACCCCGCACGGTTAACGGGTATATTAAGGGATTGAAGAATAAAATGATATTACCGGGTGATTTTGTAACTATCTCAAATCCATTTGAAAAAATTGTTGCTCCCGTTTACAGGGAATACCAAAACCGCCTGCTGAAAAACAATGCAATGGATTTTGATGACCTTTTGATAAATCCGATTTTACTTTTCAGAGCAAATCCCGATGTTCTTATTAAATACCAAAACCGCATTAAGTTCATACTAGTTGATGAATACCAGGATACAAACCGTGCACAATATGAAATTGTGAAGATGCTTGCAACGGGACATGGCAATATCTCAGTTGTCGGTGATGATGCGCAGAGTATTTACCGCTGGCGCGGCGCGGAAATAGAAAATATCCTGAAGTTTGAATCTGATTTTGACGGATGCAAAGTGTTTAAGCTTGAACAGAATTACCGCTCAACCAAAAGCATACTCTCACTTGCTGATGAAGTCATTAAGAATAATAAGCGGCAGATCAAAAAAACACTTTTTACGGATAATACCGAAGGTGACCAGGTAACTCTCACCGAGGTTATGAGCGATAGGGATGAAGCGATGATGATCGTCAAATGGATTATGGGCGAATCACACAACAGGAAACTTAACTTCAAAGATTTTGTAATATTGTACAGAACAAACGCGCAATCAAGAGTAATTGAGGATGGTTTAAGAACGAATTCAATCCCTTATATAATAGTAGGAGGCGTTAAGTTTTACCAGCGCAAAGAAATTAAGGATGTACTGGCTTACCTGAAAGTGCTTGTGAACCCAAGGGATGATGAGGCGATGACTAGGATTCTCAAATTAAGAGAAGGTATAGGCGAGCAGACCATTGAGAAGATCAAACGGATGGCGAAGGAAATTGCAAAATCAATTTGCGACGTACTGCTTGCAATGCTGGATGAAAGAGAAGGCCAGCAAAAGAGGCAAACTAAAATAGAAGCAGAGTTGATACGTGTTGCAGGAATTATCAAAAAGTATAATGAGGTAAAATCCGAGTTTTCGCCGAGCGAACTGGCAAGAAGTATTGTTGATGAGATAGGTATATTAAGGGAACTTAGGAATGAAGGAACGGATGAATCAATGGATCGTATGTACAATGTGCAGGAGTTACTATCGGGCATATCCGAATATACCGATAATACAGAAAATGCAACGCTTGAAGGATTCCTTCAGGAAGTAAGTCTTGTAACCGATCTTGATAAATACGATGACCAGAAAAATGCCGTTACACTTATGACCACGCATTCATCCAAAGGGCTGGAGTATCCCGTTGTATTTATTACCGGACTTGAAGACGGGATTTTCCCGCTATCAAGCTCAACGCTTGCCCAGGAAGAAATGGAAGAAGAGCGGAGGCTCTTCTATGTTGCCATAACACGCGCCATGCAGAAACTATACATGACATATGCTTTACAGCGTTACAGGTTTGGAAGTGTAAGCTACCAGATGAAATCACGATTCCTGAATGAAATTGATACAAGCAAGCTTGAGTATAATAAGAACCCGGGCATGACACGGCACAAAAGCCGGCAGGGACATGTTGACGGAGCTTCAATCAGGTATGAGTATTATAAAGATAAAACAAGCGATGATGTCCTGAATGAAATTTTCCGCGAAGATGTTGGCGTGAAAAAAGGCAGCACGGTCTATCACAACAATTTTGGCAA
>JAIOIK010000004.1 GCA_019912545.1 Ignavibacteria bacterium
GTATTTCTAACTCATATATGAACTCACCCTCTGAGGTTTTGTGCTGTTGACGATCTAAATAATTATTCATGTTCCCTCCTTGTTGTCAATTTAATTATTAAAACTGACTTTTTGAGGGGACAAATGTCACTATTTCACCAGCACCATTTTCTTCTTTTGAACATACTTCCCTGCATTAAAGAATAAAAATAAATTCTGCTTGAAAAATTACTTGCACAAAATCTTTGCTGTAATTGCCGGTTGTTAATTTTTGATTGACAAGGCGAGTTATCTCCTTGCCGGTAATATCATATACGCTGATCTTAGCATCGGGTGATTTAGCAATTTCAAATCTGATGAATTTTTTGATTAATAGATACTTGAGGTATATCTTGCAGGAACCAGACCTCCCCGTGATTAAATATATTCTGAATCTATCCGGTTTGAATTACTTTTTAAATGCAGGAACGAATTGAATATTCTTAAGCTTTAAAGCATGTATGTACTATTTTTTACTTCCTTGAAACAGTCCTAAAATATGGGTAAAATTGCAGATTATTTAATAATTTTAATGGATTTTTAGGCTCATTTTGATGAAAAACCTACTTCTGGCTTCAATTCTCATTGTTATTAGCATCTCAATAACACATTCACAAAAGAAACTCATTGCATTTTCAAGCGATGCAACTAAGAACGATAAGCAGCAGATCTTCATTATGGATGAAGACGGAGATAATGTTAAGCAGGTTGCTTACCTGGAGCTTGACTGTTATTCGCCAAAGATCTCTCCTGACGGCAAGACAATTGTCTTTTCGGCAACAAACCAGATCTCTGATTACCTATACATGATAAAGATTGATGACACTGCTTCATACCGCTTCCCAATGTTTGTTGATGGCGGTTTAGACGCTGTATTTTCCACAGACGGCTCAATGCTTATGTACAGGTCTGAAAGAGACGAGAATAATGCGATATATATAATGGATATGGTAAGCGGTGAATCCTTCCCCATCAGCGATGGCAGCCTTGCTACTCATGCAGAGTTCTCTCATGATGGAACCAAGATCGTCTATTCATCAAGCGCGACAGAAAATTTTGATCTGGTGGTTCTGAATCTGACAGATACAACTGATAAGGCACAACAGGTACTTGTTGCTACTAAAGATGCCGAAATTTACGGAACATACTCCCCCGACGGAATGAAGATAGCTTTTGCTTCTTTTGATATCAATTATAAAGGAACTCTGAAAGTGTGTGATGATAAAGGCAAAAATGTTAAGACAATTTCTTCAAGCGGAAGCTCTTACAATCCAAAGTTCTCACCTAACGGTAAGTATCTTGCGTATGTTTCCGATAAGTCAGGCGGGTTTGAAATTTATGTTTGCAAGCCCGATGGCAGCGGCATGAAACAGATCTCAAATGAAAAAGGCAATGTTATTGAGTTCGATTGGTCCGGAGATTCTGAAAAAATAGTTTTCGATAGTCAGTCCGAAGGTGTTTCAAGTGTATGGTTAGTTGATGTTGAAAAGGGCTCGAAACAGAATTTGACGGGCGACAAAGCAAATAATGTTACACCTTATTTCCAGAAATGAAAGTAATAGAGCACTTAGAAAAGGCCAAAGATAAGCCGCTCATCAGCTTTGAAGTTATCCCGCCAAAACGCGGAGGCGATATCGACCAATTATTCAAAGTAATAAGCGATGTACTGCCTTATAACCCGCCATTTATTGATGTCACTTCCCGCGCTGCTGAGGTTGAGTACCGCGAAACGCCGCAGGGGATCCAGAAAAAGGTCATCCGAAAAAGGCCTGGAACGATCGGAATAAGCGTTGCGATAAAAAATCATTTCAATATCGATACTGTTCCTCATATTCTTTGTTTTGGATTTACCCGGGAAGAGACCGAAGATGCACTCATAGAGCTTAACTATCTTGGAATAGAAAACGTCCTGGCAATCCGGGGCGATGATCTCGGCTATCATAAGCCTATTCCTGTTTACAAATCACAAAATGCCTATGCGTACCAGCTTATCGAACAGGTTGCCAATATGAATAAGGGAAAGTTCCTTGAAGAAGACCTGCTTGATGCAAAACCTACAGACTTCTGCATTGGTATAAGCGGTTACCCTGAAAAACATTTCGAAGCGCCCAATATGAAAGTTGAAATTGAGAATGTCAGGAAAAAAGTTAACTCAGGCGGCGATTACATAGTTACCCAGATGTTCTATGATAATAAAGTGTATTTTGATTTTGTTAAGAAGTGCCGCGAAGCCGGAATCACTGTACCAATTATACCCGGCTTGAAAGTCCTTACTGCCAAGTCACACTTGTCTAACATCCCGAAGAACTTCTATATTAACATTCCCGAAGAACTCTCAGGCGAAGTGCTTGAGGCAAAAGATGAACATGTGACTGATATTGGAGCAAAATGGACGGCAAAACAGGCAGAGGAATTGCTGAATAACGGCGCTCCAAGCCTCCATTTTTACATAATGCAGAGTGCAAAGCCAATAATCAAAATGTTCAATTACTTAAATATGTAAAGCAATGGGTATTAAAGCAGAGCTGATATACTATTCAAAAGAGTGCTACAATAGTAAATTTGTATCTGCTTACGACGGCAACCTGAGTGCAAGAAATAAAAAAGGCTCAATAATCTCAACTTCTTCCAATACCTGCAAAGGAAGAATAAAAACCTCCGATCTTGTTAAGACAGATAAAAACGGAAAGAGGATTGAAGGCAGAAAAAAAGTTTCCACAGAATTAAAACTTCACCTTTATATTTATAGCAAAAGAAAAGACATTAACGCAGTAATACACACTCACCCTGTGTTTGCTTCGGTATTTGCCGTCACAGGCAAGGCTCTTGATAAAGCATATCTTCCGGAAGTATTCTTAAAGTTCGGGAAAATACCTCTTGCAAAGTATGCGGCTCCTTCAACTGACGAAGTGCCGCTTTCGATCGAAAACTTTGTGATGAAATATAACGCAATACTTCTGGCTAACCACGGACTTGTAACATTCGGCAGAACGCTTGAAGAAGCATATTACCTTACAGAAAAAGCCGAGCAGTACTCTCAGATATGTTTTTATGCATCAATCCTGGGGGGAGCAAAGGAATTAACACTCTCACAAAGAAAGCAGCTTGAAATGATCCAAAAAAGTGGTGTCTATAAATAAAATGGAAATCAGACTGTAAAATGAATATAATTGTTTTAACTGGCGGTACTTCCGCTGAAAGAAATGTAGCTCTTGCCTCGGGTAAAGCAATTGTAAAAACGCTCAGGGAGTCCGGCCATACAGTAAGAGTGATTGACCCGATCTTCGGCAAAACTCAGCCTGATGAAGAAAAAATTTTCGAAGGCACACTTAAAATCGGAGAAGAATTTCCAAGTGCAAAAGAGCTAAAAGCGTATAGCAATAAGAAAGTACTGGAATGCATTCAATCAGACCTGTTTGATAATACCGATATAGTATTTCTTGGGCTTCACGGAAAATTTGGTGAAGACGGAAGAATTCAATCACTGCTGGAAATGCGGGGAGTGAAATACACGGGTTCGGGAGTAACCTCGAGCGCAATGGCAATGGATAAAGATGTTTCGAAGATAATTTGTGAATATAATAATATTCCAACTGCCAGGTGGTTAATGCTGAACAAAGGCAGTGGCGATATTCTGAAAATAGATGAGTGCATTAAGCTGCAAATCGGTTACCCGGCAGTCATAAAACCTAATGATGAAGGCAGTACAGTCGGACTCTCGATTGTTCAGCCCGATGTTGAAGATATTCAGCTTGCAGATGCCATCAATGGCGCATTTGAATATTCCGATAGAATTATGGTCGAGCAGTTTATCGAAGGCAGGGAGCTTACTGTTGGAATACTTGGCAATAGAGCATTGCCGGTAGTTGAGATCAAACCAAAAGACGGATTTTATGATTATGAGCATAAATATACAAGCGGTATGACAGAGTATATTTGCCCCGCAGATATTCCGGAAAAACTTGCTATTGAGCTTCAGGAAAAATCTTTGCTGGCGCATAACGCACTTGGCTGCAAGGTATACTCAAGGGTTGATTACAGGCTGAATAGCAAAGGAGAGTACTATTGCCTTGAAGTAAACACCCTGCCCGGAATGACGGAATTAAGCCTCGTACCAAAAGCTGCAAAAGCAGCAGGTATTTCATTTGGCGATCTTTTAAATGAAATTATTGAGTTAAGTTTGAAATAAATTTCCCTTATCTTTGTAAAGCACATGAAAGACGACGGTTTTTTCAGAAATATAGTTAAATTTGTATATCAGCGCAGGAAGTTCTTCCTGTACTTGCTCATACTTGCTGTGATACTTTCGTATGCGGTATTCGGCAAAAAGGGAATTCTTCAAAGGGTAGAGCTTGAAATGGAAAACCGCGATCTGAAAGAAAAGCTCAGGACTGAACAGGAAAAAACCATGATGCTGCAGAAGGAAGTTGAAGAACTGAAGACATCTGATAAGAAAATAGAAAAATTTGCCCGTGAAAAGTATGGTATGGTAAAAGATGGCGAGGAAATATATAAAGTAGTAACCGATAGTACTAAGTAACAAAAGCCGGAATAGAAATTCTTATTTAATAATTTATTGCGCACAAAGTGTGCCTTTGCTGAAAATATGAAAAACCTTGTACAAACCTTAGAGCAAATCCTCAAGATCAACTCCCCCACTGGCTATACCGTAGAAATTATTGAGCACATCAAAAATCTTCTCAGCGGACTGAACGTAAGTATCAAAAAAACCAATAAAGGCGCCCTGCTTGTAAGCTTTTCAGAAAACCCGGAACTTGTCATTACAGGCCATATTGATACCTTAGGAGCGATGGTCAAAGAGATAAACGATAACGGAACAATTGGCATTACAAGGCTTGGCGGTCTTGAACTGAATTCTTTTGAAGGCGAATACGTAACTATAAGAAATTTTGCGGGGAAACATTTTCGCGGAACATTCCTTCTTAATAATCCCGCTTCCCACGTAAACAAAAAAATTAACGAAACCAAACGAAGCACTGAAAATATGTCAATCAGGCTTGATGAGCTTGTCAGGAATGAAGCAGATGTTAGAAAGCTTGGAATCTGTGTAGGTGATTTTGTATTCTACGATACCCGGTTTGAGTATACTGCAAGCGGATTTGTCAAAAGCCGCTTTCTGGATGACAAGGCATGTGCTGCCATAATGATAGAGCTGATAAAAGAAATGGCATCTGGCGGTACAAATAAGAAGGTTGCTTTCTTCTTTTCAAATTATGAGGAAGTCGGGCATGGATCGTGTGCAGGTATTCCAGCCTCAGCAAAGGAACTGCTTGTGCTTGATATGGCCGTCATTGGCGAAGGCTGCGAAGGAAAAGAGGACAAAGTCTCGATATGCATTAAGGATTCAAGCGGGCCATATGACTATGACGTCACAAACAAGCTTAGAGAACTAGCCATTAAGAATAAGATCAATTTTGTAACTGATATTTATCCTTATTACGGCTCAGATGGCAGTGCAGCGCTTGCCGCCGGTTATGATGTGCGTGTTGGCTTGATAGGGCCGGGAGTCTCGGCTTCACACGGCGTTGAGCGGACTCACATAAAAGGACTTGAAGAAACTTATAAACTGACAAAGCTCTACATAGAAAATTGTTAGCCTTTGTTTTCAAAATGTTCTCTTAACGTTTCATTAGGAAAAGGAGTAAACAGTCATGAAAAAATTGTCATTCTTTCATACTCTGGTTCTAGTTTCGTTTTTGTTTCAGGTTTTTACATCAAGATCAATTTCGCAGTGGCAAACATACCAAACACCCGTCCAATCCCGATTTAGTGATGTTTGTGTGGTAAATCAAAATATCATTTGGGCAAGCGGTGGTACGGTTGTCAGAACTACAAATGCAGGTCAAACCTGGATTGTCGCAGGGACTGGATTGCCTTCGGTTCAGTTTTATCACATTACAGCTACCGATGAAAATAATGCCTGGATAACAGGCGGTACAAATAGTGAACGATTATTCCGCACTACAAACAGCGGATTGAACTGGACAGAACAGTTTTACAGCCAGCCAAAATGGATAAATGGGATTCATTTCTTCAATGCAAGTACCGGGATTTTCCTGAGAGATCCTTATACTCCTCCCTCAAATGATACTGTGGGTTTTTTTATTACCCGTAACGGTGGATTAAACTGGTATAGATCACCAAATACCCCAAGAGCTTCATTAATGTTGATTGATCATTGTATGTCAGTATTTGATACCAGCCTTGTTTGTTTTCTTGATGAAAATAAATTATACAGGCTGATTGGCGGGCTTGATAATCCATGGCAATCCGTAACTGTTGACTCAATGAGTCCTTATAGTACAAGTGCATGCTTTATCAATTCAAATACTGGCTATTTAGCCGATGGTGCCGGCAGCACATTCAGATTATTGCAAAGTACCAACAGCGGGCAAAATTGGAGCATCATTTCCCGCGACAGCTCCATGAGCGTTTATAGACTTCAATGCTTTGGAAATTCTCCTCTGTTTTTTGTCAGCGGTCCGAGTGATATTAAAGTCAGCACGAATTCCGGGATAAACTGGCAATACCGTGTTGAATATAGCAATTCAGATAGTATTTCTCTTGGCGGAATGGATGGATTTGATACAACAAGCGTTTGGATAGCAGGCAATAAAGGGAGGCTCTTCAAATATAATCCCGCTTATATTGGAATTTCTCAGCTAAGCACGCTGGTTCCTGAATCATTTAAACTATATCAGAATTACCCTAATCCGTTTAATCCTTCAACAAAGATAAAATTTGATCTGCCAAATGCGGGAAAGCTTAGCTTCAGGGTTTACGATATACTAGGGAAAAAAATTCATGAATTGAGTGAATACAAAACCTCAGGCGTTTATGAAATTGATTTTGATGCCTCAGGGTATTCAAGCGGAGTGTATTATTACTCGATTGAATTTGACGAATTCACACAAACCAGGAAAATGGTGGTTATAAAGTAAATTTATGTGTTTTCGAAATTTAGGCAGGCGATAAACCTGCCTTTTTATTTAGGAATTGATATTACGTAAATCTTGTTATATATTTATACGTAAGAAATCATATTGAATATGGACACAAAATTAACGCTAAACATAAAAAAACGGGTTGTCAATAAGGCAAAAGTATATGCCAAAAGACAGGGGAGAAGTCTTTCAGATCTGATAGAAAATTATTTAATGGCAATAACTTCAAATGAAGTAATTGATGAAGAAGAATTCATGACTCAGATTAGTCCCGAGATAAGAGAGTTGGTTGGGATTGCGTCAAAAGTACCCAGAGATATTGATTATAAGAAGGAAGTTGAAGACTATCTTGTGAAAAAATATCTGAAATGAAAAAAATTTTTCTTGATTCAGATGTGATTTTAGATTTGCTGCTGGAAAGAGAGCCCTATCATCACAGTATTACTTTATTGCTAGAGAAAGTGAAGTCCGGTGATATAGTTCTACATACTTCATCTATTTGTATCTTGAACATAAACTACATCCTCAGGAAATCATACTCTCATGATTACGTTAAGGAGGTTTTGAATAAACTACTCCATTTCGTCAATATACTCTCAGTTGATTCAGGAATCATTCATCTATCTTTGAATTCGGACTTTATTGATTTTGAAGATGGCGTACAATACTATTGTTCACTAAATAACGATATAAGTGAAATTATTACAAGGAATATTAAAGATTATAAACCAAGCAAAATTCCTGTATTAACACCCGAGGAATTTCTGGAAACACGAAAGAATAATGGTTACACATAATAATTGGATCTTTTCGGTAACAAAAATACGATAAAAGAAAAAGCTGACCGGCAGACAAAGTTCCAGCCGCTTGCTGAGCGCATGCGACCTCATATCCTGGATGATTTTGCAGGGCAAAAGCATCTTACAGGACCCGGCAAGCCAATTCGCCTTATGATCGAAAACAACGATGTATTCTCTATGATCTTCTGGGGCCCGCCGGGGGTAGGGAAAACAACACTTGCTCTTATCATTGCAAACAGCGTAAAGGCTGATTTCATTCAGCTCTCAGCAGTATCTTCCGGAGTAAAAGACGTAAGGCTTGCGATTGAGAAAGCTGAATATAATCAGAAACACCTTTCAAAAAAAACTATTCTTTTCATCGATGAAATTCACCGCTTCAACAAAACCCAGCAGGATTCTTTGCTTCACTCGGTTGAAAGCGGAATGCTAACGCTTATCGGCGCAACTACGGAAAACCCATCTTTTGAAGTGATATCACCGCTTCTTTCAAGATGCAGGGTTTACGTATTGGAAGATCTTAGCGAAGATGACCTGTTGCAGCTTGCCTCAACAGCATTGAATAGTGATGAAGAATTAAAAAAACATAAAGTGGAGATTGAAAGCCGTGACCTGCTTATACGATTTTCAGGAGGTGATGCAAGAAGACTACTCAACGGACTTGAACTGGCTGTTAAATCAACTAAGTCTGACAGTGAAGGAATAATTCAAATAACAAATGATGTACTGAAAGAAACATTCCAGAAGAATTACATCAGGTATGATAAGAATGCGGAAGAACACTATAACATAATATCAGCATTCATAAAATGCATCAGGGGCAGTGACCCGGATGCCGCAGTTTACTGGCTTGCAAGAATGCTAAAAGGCGGTGAGGAGCCTAAATTTATTGCGCGGCGTATGATAGTCCTTGCCTCGGAAGATATCGGTAATGCTGATCCGTATGCCTTAACAATTGCCACAAGCGCATTTACTGCAACGCATTACATTGGAATGCCCGAAGCGCAATTGATCCTTTCGCATGCGGCTACTTACCTGGCAAGCGCACCAAAGAGCAATGCATCATATCTTGCAATAAGTGAAGCAAAAGCAGATGTGGATAGAACCGGCGAACTGCCCGTGCCGCTTCACTTGAGGAATGCTCCGACCAAAATGATGAAAGATATGAATTATGGAAAAGATTATAAATATTCCCATGACTACGAGGGGCATTTTTCTGAGCAGCAGTATTTACCTGATGAACTAAAGGATAAAGTATATTACAGGCCCGCGGGAATAGGCGAAGAATCAAAAATCAAAGAACGGTTAAAGAACTGGTGGAAGAATAAAAAAAGATGAGGCAGAATACAAGGTTAGAATCAACAGGTGCGGAATATTTAGTTTTAGGCTATTTATTGAGGGAAGGCGTACAGTCCTTTAAATCTCCTGAAAACAATCCTGGATATGATTTGATTGCAACAAACCCTGAACGAAATTTATCTTGCAGAATACAGGTAAAAAGCAGGTGGGGTTCTGACTATGATGGTGGATTCCCGATAAAAAACTTTAATAGTGAATTTGTAGTATTTGTTGCATTAAATTGCGGTTACTCATTCTCAAAAAAAGGGAAAGAGGGTGGAAAGAAAGAACCAGACATCTATGTTTTCCCTACCTCTATTTGTAAAAAGTATGCAAGAACTGATGCTTGGGGTAAATTATTTTTTAGAAAAATACCACAGTATGATAAATATAAGAATAACTGGGAATTAATTATTAAGCATTTAAAATTTGATGATAGAACTAAAAACAAAAAATCTTAAGACAATATATGCAGTTGGTATTGATCTTGGCGGTACATTCATAAAATCTGCAATTGTGGATTCAAAAGGTAAGATACTTAAGCATTATAAGACTGAAGCATACTCAAATATCGGCCCGAAGAAAGTAATTGAGCAAATAGAAAAATGCATTGCTGAATTAAGAAAAGGATTCAAGCAGGAAATATCAGGTATCGGTATCGGCGCACCGGGGATTGTGACTCGTGGCATCATAAAATATCCGCCGAATTTTAAAGGATGGAAAGAAGTAAACATAAAGAAACAGTTCGAGAAAAAATATAAGCTCGAGACAATTGTTGATAACGATGCGAATTGCGCGGGGCTGGCAGAGTTAAGATTCGGGCATGGTAAAAAGTACAATAATTTCATATTTTTAACTTTAGGTACTGGAATTGGCGGGGCAATGGTGCTTAACGGAGAAATTTACCGCGGTGAGCAAAACGGCGCAGGTGAATTCGGTATGATGACGATAAATTACAACGGTCCGATGTGCCTTGGCGGCAATCGGGGTTCAATTGAAGCGCACATTGGCAGGAATTATTTCCTTGAACAGAATCAAAAAGAGATCAGAAAACTTGGAGTTAATATAGATTTCGAAGATATTAACATGTTTGCACGCAAGGGCAATAAAACCGCCAAAAAACTGTTAAATTTATACGGATTTTATTTAGGGGTAGCAATAACAAATTATTTTAACCTGATGGATGTTAGAACCGCTATTTTAGGAGGCGGAATATCGAATAATTATGGTTATTTTATCAGAGAATGCAATAAAACAATTAGAGAGCGCAGCCTTAAGACGATCAGGAAAAAATTCCGGGTCTTAAAATCTGCAATAAATAACAGCGCAGGAATACTTGGTGCTTCAGCTCTGATATTTGAATAGCAATTAAATCGAGGTAGTTATGAAAACCAGATATTTTTTTTTAATCACGGTAATGTTTCTGTTCATGTGTATCCCGGTAAATTCTCAGAAAAAAGAACAAAAAGAAAATACTGATACATCTGCCGTAAAAGTAATTGATTCTTTAAAGAATGATGAACTATCTAAATCCACGCAAATACTCAAAAGTGTTGATTCAATCCGCACGGCTGATTCATTAAGGATGCAGCAGTTAAACAGTCAGATTGATGAATTAAAAACCACAGATAATCTTAAAAAAGATGAACTTCAGAAAGAACTTACCCGTCTTAGAACGGCTGATTCCCTAAAAAAGATAGAGAGATTAAAAAGGATAGATTCACTTCGCTCTATAACAAAAGGATTTCCGGTAGTTTCATTTAACGATACATTATTTGTCATATATTCCAAACTTGGTCCTTTTTCACCCAAAGACCGCGCCGAAACGATCCAAAATAAAGTAAAAAAATTATACGATAATCCTGATTTCAACGGTGATTCACTTTCAGTTTTTGATGGTGAGCAAAGCAGCGATATAATGTATGAAGATATGATAATTTTAAGCATTACAGATGCTGACGCTCTTTGGATCGGCAAAACAAGAAGTGAAGCAGCGCGGGATTATAAGGAAAGAATAAAAAACAATATCCTGTCCCAAATAGAAGAAAACAGTTTAAAAAATACTCTTATAAGAATAGGATTTGCACTGCTTACGATACTTGGATTGTTTTTTATCCTGAAGTACGCCAATAAACTATTCAGTATCATTACCCTTAAAGTTGAAGCAAATAAAGAAAGATATTTTAAAGGGATAAAGATAAAGAACTATGAGCTCTTTGATAAGGAAAGAATGTCACTAGCGGTATTATTTTTATTAAAAATATTAAAAATATTAATAATATTGGTTGTTTCATATTTTTTCCTTACAATATTATTCGGAATTTTTCCGACAACAAAAGGAATTGCGGAAACATTATTGGGTTACATACTGAACCCCGTTGGTAAAATGTGGAAAGCGCTTGTATCATATTTACCTAACTTGTTGGCAATTATCGTAATTATGATCGTCACCAGGTATATACTGAAGTTTGTTCACTTTCTAACTAAAGAAGTTGAGTCAGGTGAACTTACATTACCCGGATTTTATTCTGACTGGGCACAACCGACATTCAATATTATAAGAGTTCTTATTCTTGCGTTTATGTTCATAGTGATATTCCCGTATTTACCGGGCTCTGATTCACCCGTTTTTCAGGGAGTAACGGTATTTTTAGGGATATTGTTTTCGCTGGGGTCATCAACGGCAATATCAAATATGGTTGCCGGAATTGTAATAACATACATGAGACCATTTAAAATAGGAGACAGGGTAAAAATCGGTGAAGTTGTTGGCGATGTTGTTTCAAAAAATATGCTTGTAACCCGTGTTAGAACGATAAAAAATGAGGAAATTACTATTCCAAACTCCAATGTGATGTCAAACCATACAATAAATTTCAGCTCTTCTGCAAAAGAACTGGGATTAATAATGCATACTACGGTTACAATTGGTTATGATGTACCCTGGAAGAAAGTTCATGAACTGCTGATAAATTCCGCAACGGAAACTATAGGTTTGCTTAATGAGCCAAAGCCATTTGTACTGCAAACCAGTCTTGATGATTTTTATGTAAGTTACCAGGTAAACGCTTATACAAACGAGGCAAATAAACAGGCAACCATTTATTCTTTGCTACATCAGAATATACAGGATAAGTTCAATGAGTCCGGAGTTGAAATAATGTCACCGCATTACAAAGCATTAAGAGACGGAAATTTGACAACTATTCCGGCTGATTACCTTCCGGCAGATTACGTTACTCCATTTTTCAATATTAAAGAGGGAAATAAGAACCAATAAATGAGAGTATGGAAGAGCAATTAAAAAATATTCTTTTTGATCCTACTATAGGGAAGATAATTGCCGTTATTGCGGGAATTATCATATTAGTTGTAATAAGTAAATTTGTAAAACGGATCTTAAAGAAAAGAGTAAAGGAAAGTGATAGTAGATACAAAGCCAATAAAGTTGTTACTTTCATTTCGTACATATTGGCAGTATTGTTTGTTTCTGTGGTTTTTAGCGATAAGCTTGGAGGATTGACCGTTGCCCTGGGCGTTGCCGGTGCGGGAATAGCATTCGCGCTTCAGGAAGTTATTGCGAGCGTTGCGGGATGGCTGGCAATAGCTTTTGCAGGCTTTTATAAAACCGGAGACAGGGTTCAGCTTGGCAACATAAAAGGTGATGTAATAGATATCGGTGTGTTAAGAACTACTTTAATGGAAACAGGTCAATGGGTAGATGGCGATCTATATAACGGCAGACTAGTCAGGATAGCAAACAGCGCGGTATTTAAAGACCCTGTTTTCAATTATTCAGGCGATTTTCCTTTTCTTTGGGACGAGATCAAGGTACCGGTAAAATACGGAAGCGACTACGAACTGGCAAGAAAAATCATTTCAGATGCAGGGAATGTTGTAGTAAGCGAATACCCGGAAAAAGCTAAAAAATACTGGGATGAGATGCTTAAAAATTATCTGCTGGAAAATTCAAGTCTCGATACGATGGTTACTTTAACTGCAAATGATAACTGGGTTGAATTTACTTTAAGATATGTTGTGAATTTTAAGAAAAGAAGAATTACCAAAGATAATATTTTTACAATAATTCTGAAAGAATTTGAAAAGACTGAGGGTAAAGTAGGATTCGCCAGTGCGACATTCCATCTGGTTGAAATGCCTGAGATAAAAGTTAATTTAAATAAATAAATTATGGAATTAAAAAACATACTGTATAAAGTTGAAGGCGGCATAGCTGAAATTGTACTTAACCGCCCTGAGAAAATGAACTCTCTTGATGAAGAGCTTATTCACGACCTTGGCGATATGCTGAGGGATTTTTCAGTGAACGAAGAAGTGAATGTTGTGGTAATAACGGGTGCCGGCGGAAACTTTTGCTCCGGGTTGTATCTTGATTACCTGCAGAAAATATCGGAGTACGATATACTGCAGAACAAGGATGATTCCCGAAAGTTCAAAAATATGCTCCTGAATGTTTACAACTGCTCAAAACCGGTAATAGCTAAAGTGCAGGGCTACTGCCTAGCAGGCGGATGCGGTATAGCATCGGCATGTGATATTATAATTGCCGATGAGACGGCGAAATTCGGTTACACGGAAGTTAAAATTGGTTTTATTCCCGCAATAGTTATGCTGTTTTTGCTTAAACGCGTGACGGAGTCACATGCAAAAGAGCTTTTGCTTACCGCAAGAATGATAAACGCCGATGACGCGTACAGGATGGGATTCATAAATCACTATGTTCATTCAACAGAGCTTGATGCCAAAGTGAACGAAGTGTGCCAAATGCTGATGAAGAACTCAGGCACATCGCTAAAGCTGACAAAAGAAATGTTTACGAATATCAGCGGGATGGATTTTGATGAAGCGCTTGAGTATGCATGTGACCTGAATGCTGTTACACGTATGACACCCGATTGCAAAAACGGCGTAGCGAATTTCTTAAATAAAAAATAACATTTTCATTTAAAATATTTTTATGATTCATAAATCAACAATTGATTTTCTAAAAAAGCTCAAAAAGAATAATAACCGCGAGTGGTTCCATGCAAATAAGAACCTCTACGAAGATGCGAAGTATGATTTGGAAGTTTTCATTTTTGAGCTTATCCAGAAAATATCAGAGTATGATGAATCAGTTTCCGGGCTTGAGCCTAAAGACTGCCTTTTCAGAATTTACAAAGATGTCAGATTTTCTAAAGACAAAACTCCTTACAAAACAAATCTAGGGGCATCCATAAGCAAAGGGGGTAGAAAAGGTCCGGCTGCGGGATATTATGTGCACATAGACCCATCGGAATATTTCCTTGGCAGCGGATTATATATGCCTATGCCTGAGAAACTTTCCGCTGTTCGAGGTAAGATTGCCGCTGAGCCGAAGAAATTCAAAAGTATTGTGGAAAATAAAGATTTTAAAAAAATCTATGGGAAACTTTGGGAAGGTAATGCTTTAAAATCGGCGCCAAAAGGATTTGCGAAAGATCATCCAATGGCAAATTACCTTAGGCTGAAAAGTTTTATTGGCGGACATAATGTCTCAGAAGAAAAAGTACTTTCCAAAGGGTATGTTGATTATACTGCAAAAATATTCAAAGCTATAAAACCTCTGAATGATTTTCTGAATCAGGCATAGTTTATCAGCTACATCTCTACGAGTATTACTATCTGCTGAATCACCGCTCCTTTGTCATCAAAATCTTTAAGCGGTGTATAATGCTTTTCGTTCAGGTTATTCCTTATGCAGCCGGTAACTATTACATCAAGTATTTTTCCTGATATACTCATATCCTTATCGGGCGAGGTTGTCATTAACAGCGCATCACCTTTTTGCTGAGCGATTACAAACACTCCAAAATATCCCGTCTTGTTATCTGATGTAAAAACCTCCTTCGATTTTATCTTCGTCATATCTTCCTTGCGGTCGTAGTTTATAGAGTCTGTTGTTGTGATCTTTATCGTATAAGTCTGCCCGATAAGTTCATTCAGTTTCTTATAGGCAAGAACTTCCTTTTTTGCAGGCACTTCATCCGTATCGTAAATTTTATACATCGTTTCGCATAGCTTATCAAGGTCTAAAGATCCCGACGAAAAGACCCAGGTCGAAAATATGAATGAAACTATTAACAGTGTAATGAGGTATTTCATTTTGCCCTTATTTAAAATATTGCTTTATGATTGTTCTAAGATATTGCTTATCGCTATTCAATTAAATATAAAAATTCGGTATTGATGATGCAGTTAAGACGGGTCATAAATTGTAAAAATCCGTTGTAATTGGTTATTAATAACTTCCTTATAACTAATTTTGGTTATCTTTATATTGATAGAATATGAAAAAAGTAATAATTTCTAAAAGGCTGAAGAAAAAGATCGCAATTGTCGGTTTTCCTATGGATTTAGGAGCAGATAGAAGAGGCGTTGATATGGGCCCTTCTGCGCTTAGGTACGCACATCTTGAGGATAAGCTTGAGAATATGGGATATACCGTTAAGGATTTTGGCGATATTTATGTAGAGGGATCAGAAACGCAGAGGATAATCAACCCGAAATTGAAATACCTGCCTGAAATTGTAAGAAGCTCAAAGATACTTTCTAAAAAAGTTGAAACTTTGCTTAATCAAAACTTCTTTCCTTTAATACTGGGCGGCGATCACGCTACGGCACTCGGAAGCATTGCAGGAATTGCCAGTTACTGCCGGAAACGCAAAAAAACGCTTGGCGTGATATGGATAGACGCGCATGCAGATATGAATACACCAGAAACGACTCCATCCGGTAATATTCACGGAATGCCTCTTGCTGCTGCGCTGGGCATCGGTGAGAAAAGGCTCACCAGACTCGGTGGATTTGCCCCAAAAGTTATGCCCGAAAATTCCGCACTTATTGGAATTCGTGATATTGACCGCGAAGAAGCAGAAACAGTTAAGAAGTACCGAAATATGGGAATGCAGGTTTATACTATGACCGATGTTGATAAGCAGGGAGTGACCCGTATCATTGCAAGGGTACTGAATGACTTCAAAAGCGAAGTTGATCATATTCATATCAGTTTCGATCTTGATGGAGTTGACCCCGATTATGCGAGCGGCGTTGGTACTCCCGTTGAAGGAGGATTAACTTACCGCGAAGCAAGTGTTATCATGGAAATGGTTGCCGATTGCGGATGCATGAGCTCGCTTGAAATGCTGGAAGTAAACCCGATACTTGATACAAAGAATTCCACTGCCGAGCTTGCTGTTGATTTTATTGAATCAGCCTTAGGCAAAAGTATTTTATATGATTAAGATCCCCCTTATCTGTTTTTTTGTTTAATTAAAGAGGGACAGGTTCAACATTATGACTGCAAAAAAAACATTCCTTTTCGATCTATCCATTAATGAACTTCAGGATATCGTTACCTCGCTTGGCGAACAGAGGTTTCGCGCTAAACAGGTATGGAACAGGGCTTATAAGAATCTCGCATCTTCCTTTGATGATATGCCCGATGTACCGAAAAAACTCAGGGAGAAACTTAAGGAAATTGTAAGCTTCTCTCATATTACACCTATAATTGATCTGCTTTCAAGCGACGGCTGGACGAGGAAAATACTTTTTAAACTTGATGAAGATGCACAGATCGAGACGGTACTAATGGGGTATGATACCAGACGGACAGTCTGTATTTCAACACAGGCGGGGTGCGGACTTGGCTGTACTTTCTGCGCAACGGGGCAGGGCGGCCTCCAAAGGAATATTACCTCGGGGGAAATTGTTGAGCAGGTACTATTCTTTAACCGCGCTCTTCAGGAGCGTGGTGATAAGCTTACAAATATTGTGCTTATGGGAATGGGCGAGCCTTTTGCAAATTACAAACAGGTAATGAAAGCTATTGATACATTGACCGATTCCGAGGGCTATGGTTTTGGTGCAAGAAGAATTACGATCAGTACCGTAGGTGTTGTCCCAATGATAGAAAAATTCACAGCCGAAAACTCTCAGGTTAATCTTGCAGTTTCACTTCACGCGGCAACAGATGCCCTCAGGAATACAATGCTTCCTATAAACAAGAAATATCCGATTGAAGTACTGCTCAGAGCATGCGGCGAGTATATCAAACAAACAAATCGCAGGGTAAGTTTTGAAT
Organism: Ignavibacteria bacterium; assembly: GCA_019912545.1. Lineage (GTDB taxonomy): Bacteria > Bacteroidota > Ignavibacteria > Tepidaquicellales > OLB5 > OLB5. The sequence continues at coordinate 17,241 of JAIOIK010000004.1, forward strand.
GGGCGCTAATTGATGACGTTAACGATACTCCGGAGCAGGCAAGAGAGCTTGCTAAAAAATTAAAAGGTATGCTCTGTCACGTGAATTTTATTCCGCTTAATCCCACAAAAGGATATGGCGGGCATGAATCGAAATTAAAACGCATCACAGCTTTCCGCGAAATATTAAATGGTGCGGGTATAACTAATACTCTGAGAGTAAGACGGGGGATTGATATCAATGCAGGCTGCGGGCAGTTGAAGCAGGAAATAGTAAGTAAATAATTAACAGTAGCTTCTAATTAAATAAAATATAATATTTATCATGTATTCCACTGATTTATATTCTATTTATCCCCCAAAAAAAATGTTATTTTATATGTGTAAATTGAAAAAGGTGTGAACAAAATTGCTATAAACGCTCGATTCACCCTGATAACGGAAAATAAATACTAAATTTCTATGCCCACAGATAAACGAATTCTTGATCTATTGACCCTTCACAAAATGAGAGACACTGCCCTTTTAGGCGGCGGTGAAAAAAGGATAAAATCCCAGCATGCAAAAGGAAAGTATCTTGCCAGAGAAAGGATACATCTGCTCCTCGATCCCGGTACATTTGAAGAAACCGATGCTTTTGTTACTCACCGCTCACATGATTTTGACCTGCAGAACCAGATATTCCTTGGTGATGGAGTTGTAACCGGCAGCGGAAGGATAGACGGCAGGCTTGTGTTTGTGTTCTGCCAGGATTTTACCATCTTTGGCGGTTCGCTTTCTGAGGCCCATGCCGAAAAGATCTGCAAAATAATGGATACTGCCGAAAAGCTCGGCGCGCCTGTTATTGGGCTTAATGATTCCGGCGGAGCAAGAATCCAGGAGGGCGTTGTAAGCCTTGGTGGATACGCAGATATTTTCTTAAGGAATACTTTAATGTCAGGTGTTATTCCGCAGATCTCAGCAATTTTGGGACCATGTGCAGGAGGAGCTGTTTACTCTCCCGCTATTACCGATTTTATTTTAATGGTCAAAGAAAAAAGCCATATGTTCGTAACCGGACCGAGTGTTGTTAAGACCGTTACGCATGAGGAAGTAACTTTCGAGGACCTGGGTGGAGCGATGACTCATTCAGTAAAATCAGGGGTAACACATTTTGCATGTGATGACGAAAAACAGTGCCTGCAATACGTAAGGAAGCTTGTTTCATACATACCGCAGAACTGGAAAGAAAAAACTCCTGAAAAAACTCCGGTTGATATCCCGGATAGAGTAGTGATGGAGCTTAACCATATTATCCCCGAAGATAATACCCGCCCGTATGATATGAAAAAAATAATTAATCTTGTGGTTGATAGGGAATTGAATGTAATTCCTCCAGTGAATATGGATATTGAGGACATTGAGAAAAAACTAAAACATAAAACAGATAAGAAAACAAAAGCTGAAAAAGAAAATGGGAATTCTGAAGAGAATCCTGAAATGATCTCCAGCTTCTTTGAAGTGCATGAGTATTACGCTCCCAATATTATAACAGGCTTTGCAAGGCTTGATGGTATATCAGTTGGAATAGTTGCAAACCAGCCAAGCAAAATGGCCGGTGTTCTGGATATAGATTCATCTGTAAAAGGAGCAAGGTTTGTCAGATTCTGCGATGCATTTAATATACCTCTTGTGGTGTTTGAAGATGTCCCCGGATTTATGCCCGGTACTTTCCAGGAGTGGCGCGGTATCATTAAACAGGGCGCAAAACTGCTTTACGCATTTGCTGAGGCAACCGTGCCAAAGCTTACCGTTATTACACGCAAAGCTTACGGCGGCGCTTATGACGTGATGAATAGCAAGCACATAAGGGCTGATTATAATGTCGCATGGCCCGGAGCTGAAATTGCTGTTATGGGACCCAACGGTGCAGCAGAGATAATATTTAAGAAAGAAATTGAAAGCGCCAAAGATCCAAGGGTTGCGCTTGCAGATAAGATCGAAGAATTCAGGGTGAAGTTCGCCAATCCATACGCAGCAGCTTCACGCGGATATATTGATGATGTTATCGAGCCGTCCGAAACAAGGATCAAGCTCATAAAAGCGCTAAGAATGCTTCAAACCAAAGATCAATCCAACCCAAAGAAAAAGCACGGCAATATTCCGCTCTGATTTGGAATTACATACGTTTTGCCAAGGGTATTCACATAATGGATGCCCTTTTTATTTGTCATAATTTTTTATGACGAATATCTCTCCAGTTTTTAGACATATGTCATATTCTAAGAAGCGCAGAATAATTATATTTGTTGAATTAATACTGAAATTTCCGAAAGAATAACATATGATTAAGTTGAATCACTTGAATTATTATCGGCTTCCGTGGAATCTTACCGATAACATAATATCATGGCTTGAACCAACAGCAAAATGCAATCTTGCGTGTTTGGGTTGTTACAGAAAGAATGAAGTAAATTCTCACAAATCACTGGAAGAAGTGGATAAAGAAATAGATGTATTTACTTCATACAGGAATACAGACTGTATATCGGTTGCAGGAGGCGACCCGCTTCTACATCCTCAAATTACGGAAATTGTTAAATTGATTAAAAAAAGGGGAATAAAACCCATTATAAATACAAATGGTATAGCATTAACTGAAAAATTGTTGAAAGAACTGAAAAAAGCCGGAGTTTACGGATTTACATTTCATATAGATAGCAAGCAAAACCGCCCGGGATGGAAAGATGCAAATGAAATTGAACTGAATGAACTAAGACATAAATATGCAAAAATGCTTGCTGATGAGAGAGGGCTAGCTTGTTCTTTCAATTCAACAGTTTATGAAGATACTTTGCAATATGTGCCTGAATTGGTTAAATGGGCTGAAAAAAACATAGATATAGTTAATACTATGGTGTTTATACTATACCGCGCAGTAGATAATAATAAAGTTGATTTCTATTTAGGTTCTCAGAAAATTGATATGACCTCATTGGTTTATAACGAAGACGTACCGGACAGAACAGATATTATGGCAGAGGAAATCTATGAAATAATCAAAAAAGAATATCCGGACTTTGATTCCTGCGCATATCTTAACGGTTCAGAAAAACCCGATTCATTCAAATGGCTGCTCAGCGGCAGAGTGGGCAGAAAGGGTAAAACATACGGATTTATGGGTCCCAAAAGTATGGAAATTGTTCAGGTATTTTATCATATGTTTACAGGCAAGTATCTTTCTTATACCAGTCCTAAAGATAGCGGGAGAGGAAAAAGTCTTTTAATGCTTTCTCTATTTGATAAAAAGCTTCGAAAAGCATTCTGGAATTATTATAAAAATCCGTTTAATGTTTTTAAGAAACTCTACTACCAGTCTTTAATGATAATTCAGCCAATCGATTTTCTTGATGACGGAAGGCAAAGTATGTGCGATGGCTGCCCCGATATGACGGTTTGGAACGGAAAACTTGTTTGGTCATGCCGCCTCGAAGAACAGCTTAAGTATGGTTACAATCTAAAAACATATCCAAAAGAGCTTGGCAGATATGCTGAAGAAGTTGTTGAAGAAGAACCGGTTGAAGAAAAAGAACCTGAAAAAGAACTGGTTTGACTTTAGATTTTTTTTGCGATTTTCTGTGAATTTCGGTGAATATTCAGTCAGCCCTTCTTTCTGAATATTCAATCCTGCAATATTTGGTTATATTTGTATAAACCCGGAGGTCAAAATGAAAACCTTTTTCTTATTATTTCTTTTTCTCTTTACCCTAAGTCTTCCAAACGAAGTTTACTCAATTGATACGACATCATCTCATTATTTTCCTCTTAAAACCGGAAACGTGTATGTTTACCAGAGATCGGATAATAATGCAAAATATAAAGCAACTATTGTAAAGGATTCTGTTTTCAATAATCACAAGTATTATTACTGCAGTAATTTTCCCTTTCCCGGCAACGGATGGTTTAGAGTAGATTCCACAACAGGTTCGCTCATGAAGTTTGTATCGGCTAATCCATGCCAGCAATATTTAAGTGAAAGACTGATCGATAGTCTCGCTGCCAGGACAATTGGTTTTGCCAGTAATTCATGTAATGTAGGAATACTGCTGAACGATACCAATAATGTTACAGTCTTTGGATTGAGCAGGAGATCAAAGAGCTTTGGTATGCCGGGTTACCACGAGACGTTCATTGAGCGGTATGTTTATGATATCGGGATATCAACTTATACATATTGCTTTTACCAGCCGTATGGATGCTATACTTACAATCTAACAGGCGCAGTAATGAACTCTCTTGTGTACGGAGATACATCGGGTGCATCTGCTTTGGTTGGAATTGTGAATATTAACAATGTAATACCCAAAGAGTATTTCCTTTCCCAAAACTTCCCCAACCCATTCAACCCGCAAACGAAAATAAAGTTCAGTATTCCCCTCTTGAGAGGGGTGACCGCCGAAGGCGGGCGGGGTGTGTTTGTATCACTCATCATTTACGATCTTCTCGGCAGGGAAGTTGCCACACTTGTAAACGAACAACTTAAACCCGGCACTTATGAAGCTGATTGGGACGCCTCGAATTTTTCGAGCGGTGTGTATTTTTATAAAATAGTTGCCGATGAATTTACCGAAACAAAGAAGATGATTTTAATGAAGTAAAACTCATTTAAAAATGAAAAATCTAAAACTTGTTCTAATTTTATTGAGTGTAGCAATTACAAATTTGTGTTATCCACAATGTGGTTGGGTTTGTACGTACCCATATCCCACTATTAATGATTTATATTCAATTGCTTATGTGAATAATAATTCAGCTGTTGCTGTCGGAAGACTTGGTACGCTTTTATTAACTACCAATGGAGGAGTGAATTGGATAAACAAATTACCTTGCTCAAAAGATACTTTAGTTCAAGCTCAATTCACTGATGAGTATACTGGATATGCAGGAGGTACAGAAAGTTCAATACTTAGCAAGGGAATAATATATAAAACAACAGACCAAGGAAATAACTGGAGTAGAATTGTAGCGGCTGAGAATTTTGATATTAAATGCATTTTTTTTCAGAATTTGAATTCTGGGTTTGCCGGAGGTAAGGGAACATATGCAAATTTGTTAAAGTCAACTAATGCTGGAATTAACTGGACAATTATTCCTAATTCTATGAATATTATAATTGAATCTATTTATTTTAGTAATAATTCTACAGGTTATATTTTCGGGTCATTTGGTGATTCTGCAAAAATTTATAAAACAACAAATTCAGGAAGTAACTGGATTTCCTTAATATCAATGTCATATGCAAAATTTTATGCAATGCATTTTCTTAATGAAATAACTGGCTTTGTTTCAGGTAGGGCTGGCTACAATACATCATTATTATTAAAAACGACTAACAGTGGAGAAAATTGGAATTATATTTATAATCAAAATTATATGTATTCTTTGTTTTTCACAACTATTAATACAGGATTTGCTTGTGGTTATCATTTTGTCTCAAAAACTACAAACGGTGGAAACAATTGGATTAGTATCAACAACCCCAATATAAATAAATGTGTTAATTTCAAAGATACAAATAATGGTTTTACAGTTGGTTATGATGGTGCAATTTTGAAAACTACTGATGAAGGTCAAAGTTGGATTCAAAATTCACAAATTCCAAATCCTGGATATATTCATAAAATTCAGTTTACAAATCGTGATACCGGTTTTGCTTTTAGCGAAAATAATATTTTAAGAACTTATGATAAGGGAAACAGTTGGCAAATTATTTATCAAATTAATTATCCGCCTTTAAAGGATTTATATGCTGTCAATTCGGATACTGTATATGTA
>JAIOIK010000045.1 GCA_019912545.1 Ignavibacteria bacterium
TGTCGGTAAATTAACAAAGGGCTCCCAATCTTCAGAAAATTAAGTTAAATTAATTTTCACACATTAAAAAGAAGAAAGGAGCCCCAAATGATACACGAAGATACGACAAAATATCAAAATTATGTAGGAATTGAATGGTCACAGGCAGTAGTATTAGTGTCAAGAATGCGATCAAATTCAACACGGATAGTAGAGACAAAGTCATTAGAACCAAGCATAAGGATTTTAAGAGAATATTTACAAAACATACGTGGCAGTAAAATAATTACAATAGAGGAAACAACGACGAGTCATTGGTTATATACGGAGTTAATAGATATAGTGGACAGGGTATTAATTTGTGATCCATACAGGAATGGCTTAATGAAGGATGGCCCTAAGAATGATAAACGTGATTCGGAGACTTTATGTAAGCTATTGCGCAACGGATTGTTAAAGGAAGTGTATCACAGCGATGACAAGTTGTTTGAGTTAAGGAAATTTGTAAGCGTATATAATGATTTTGTTAAAGCATCGGTAAGGATAAAGAACCAGCATTCGGCATTATACCGTGCAATAGGCAAAAAGGTTAAAGTAGACAAGGAATTAAAGTTTGAAGGAGAGTTGTTGCAATTTATCCATGAAGCACAAAGTGATAATATATTGTATTTGAAGAAAGCCAGGGACAAATTTGAAAAAAAGATAGATGAATATGCAAAAGAAAACACAGATATGAAACGTCTTATAAAGATATCCGGGATAGGCAATAAACTGGCGATAATGATATTATCAATAGTAATAGATATGAACAGGTTTGAAAATAAGTATAAGTTTTGGTCATATTGCGGTTTAATCAGTTATGAAAGGGAAAGTGGCGGCAGATTATACGGCAGAAAGAAGCCGAGATATAACAGGCTATTAAAAGGAGTATTTAAATCAGCATCAATGGCAGCAAGATCAGGAAACAATGATATAAGGGAATATTATGAATATTTAATTAAAGGGGGTTTAAGCTATAGTAATGCAAGCAATCAAATTGCACGTTATATAGCTAAAACGGTATATGGAGTACTAAAATATAAAACAGATTACAGGTCATATCAATGGCGGGAGAATATTAAGACGGCAGCATAAATTACAGGTGTAAGGTCTAAATTTGGGTAAGCAAAAAGATCCAACGGGAATGATGCTTCATAGAAAGCCAAATATCTTGTCGGTTGATCAACTTGCCCGCTTAAATTACAATTTTATAGTAACCTTCGAGGTTCAAATAGACGCATAATATAAAAAAGTAAAAAAGATCTTATAAGCAGAAGCTGTTGGAAATAGAATATTGTTCTGAAGATTGTGACCCCAAAAGACCAGCAAAAAAATGAATTTTTGTTGTAGGGTTATTATTGCACTTGTCTTTTTTGTTAATAGACATCCCCGCGCAGGCGGGAATCCAGACTTTTAATTTTTCTGGTGTAGGTGTTGCTTTACTTGTTACTTAGTATGGCATCAACAAAAAAAGCAGATCACAGATTAAACTGATTAAGGGATTACACTGATTAATTTTATTGCTGGTCATACCTTTGAAGGCAGGTATCCAGATAATTAAGTTTGTCGGTGACAACACCAACAAAGAGTGTAAATCGCTGATTCAGCTGATTGAGGGATTACGCTGATTGAGTATTAGTTTTGTTGATAACAACACCAACAAGAAGTGAAGCAATTATGCACCATAGATTACATGCAATACTGATAATCTGTAACGTACTTGCTGCCGTACTTTCTGTTCTATGGTTGATAGATAAGTGGTGGGATTATGAACCGGCAATTGTATTAATACTTGCAGTGGCGGGTGCAGCAGCATTACTTCATACTAAAAGAAAGAGACATGAATAATCTGGTGCCAGTAAATAAAGAGATAATGAGCAATTTAGAAGCATAGATTCTTCGCTTCGCTCAGAATAAGAATATGACACATAAAGAACAAATACTCAAAACCCTCGAAAAAGAAATTAATGTCTGCAAGAGATTATTTACGCTTTTGCCGAAGGAATTGCATGAATACAAACCTGATGATAGTATGCGGACAACACTTGAACTTCTGCGGTATTTATCCTGGTGTGCCGGCTCGTGTTTGGAAAGCTATTTTGAAACCGATGCTGAGAAGCTGAAGAAAGTTTACGAGGGCAACTGGGAGCATGGCGAAACTATGAAGCCAGAGGAATTCCCGGCTAGAATGGATGAAGAATTTGAGAAGATCAGGAAGTTTTTTGAAATGTTTGCTGATGAAGGTCTGCTGAGCAAAACAGTATTGATTCCATGGCGTGAAAAAATGCCGCTGGGCCAGGCAATTATTGAAACAAGCCTCAAGTGGCTTACCGGTTACAAAATGCAATTATACCTTTATTTGAGAATGAATAAATTAGAAGTTGATACCGGTAATTGCTGGATCAACGCATAGAAGTATTTCGAAATAATTCGGTTCGAAAGCTATTTATTTAATTTTAAATTATTGTTATATTATTCCATTAAGTTATTAACCTTAATTAGACGGAAATTGAGAGAATTATAATATATGGACGCCGTCTCTAGTTTGAGAGAAAGAGTAAAGGAATTAACAGCCCTCCATGAAATTTCAAAGATATTGTATTCCAACCAGGAAACATATGAGCAGATACTGTTAAAAGTTGTATCTGTGCTTGTGAATGCCCTGCAATTCCCCGAAATTACTGCCATCAGGATCACATTCGGAATTTACACAATTCAAAACGGGAATTTCAAAAAAACATACTGGCTGCTCACATCAGATTTTGAAGTGCTGGAAGAAAAGGGTAAGATTGAGGTTGTTTATCTTAAGGAAATGCCTGATGCATTTGAAGGGCCATTCCTTAAAGAAGAGAGACAGCTTGTTGATTCAGTTTCCCAGATGCTGGCAGTATATTTAATGCGCAGACAAAGAGAGGATGAGCTTAAGAAATCCCTTTTAAAAAAAGAACTTATGCTTAAGGAAATTCATCACAGGGTCAAAAATAATCTGCAAATAATATTGAGCCTTCTCAGGCTGCAGGAAGGTATCTTAGGCGATCAGAAGTCAAAGGACCTGATTAAGCTTAGCGAGAATCGTGTAAAAGCCCTTAGCGTAATACACGAAAAACTTTACGGTACTGCTGATCTTCAAAACATAGATTACAAAGATTGTATTAAAGAGCTGCTGGACCATTTGCTGGGCTCTTACTCCGCTGATAGCCATAACATACGATATGAACTGGATTGCGCAAAACTGCCTATCAGTATAGACCAGGCAATCCCCTTTGGATTAATAATTAACGAACTTGTAACAAATTCAATAAAGCATGCATTTACAGAATCAGCTGGCGGATCTATTCTGCTTAAGATCTTTTGTGATGAAGAGTATTGCACTTTTGAATATTCTGACGACGGGCGAGGCCTTCCGGAAAACATAGATCTTACAAACCCCAAAACGCTTGGATACCAACTTATAAATTCACTGGTCTCACAGATCGATGCGAAGAAGGGTTTCTGTACCGAAAAGCATGGGTTCAATTTTTTCCTGAAGTTCTCTTATAAAATATAATCAAACCGCAGAGCCAATTTTTATAATTGATTGTAAAATATGAGATTGTTCTCAAATTCTACGGTAATAATTTTGCCTTGCAGTCCAGATTTCCGTTAAGCATTTTTATACCATGAGAAAATGAGTTCTACCAAGTTTTTTTTTGAAAATCATTTTGACATTGTATGGAAACTTACCAAAAGCATCTGCTGAACAATCTTCATTTGTTCCTTGCGTCTTTTCTTCTCATCATTTCAGGTTTTACAATTCAGATTCAATCTCAGGATGAGACTATTATAGATAGTCTTACCACAGGGCAGAAGTACCGTATAACGCTTTACAACGAAAAAGAGATCATCGGCAAAGTTGTAAAACAGGATTCCGTTTATGCTTACGTAGTAAGTGAATCCGGCACATCGCGCGTTAAGAAAGAGGACATTTTTGATATTTCGGTAAATACAAATCCAAAAATTCTTAAGGCAATGATATCACTTGGCGGCGGCATCGTTTTCCCGAGCAGCTTCGAAGACGGGTATAATTCCAGGGATAAAGCAGGATTCAGCCTGCAGCTTTCTGCCCTGAAGCCGCTTGATGAAAATAAGGCTATCAGGATTGATCTTTCTTATGGAAGAATCAAAAGGAATGACTACTATTCTTATTATGGATATGGCAGTAGCTATCAGTATCCCGAAGAGAGATTCAGAGACCTCTATTATATTAACGGAAATTTTATGTTTGGGAATTTTAACACTGATTCCAAGTTCAGTATTTACGGGCTGTTCGGTATGGGAATCTTCATTTTGAAAGAAAAGGATTTTACATATACGTATTATAATAATTATGATTCAACTTATTACACAGATGTTATAAGGGGAATTGACGATGCGTATATGAATATTACATTTGGCGGAGGTTTACGTTTTAACATCAAGAACAGAATTGGTGCGTACGCAGAAGTTCAGTATAACATGTTTACCCATGGCGGGTATCTATTCTTCTTCGGAAGCGGGTACTTCCCCATACGTGCCGGTTTGACATACACTTTTTATTAATTATCTATTACCTTGTGAAAAAGCTAATCATAGTATTATCTATTTTAATAAGTATCAATCTTCTGTATTCACAGGAATCTCAAAAGGATTCACTCATGATCGGGAGATACTGTAATATAGTTTTGTATAATAAATTCCAGGCTGAGGGAAAGATCACAGGGAGGAATGCAGATACCGTATGGCTTGAAACAGATATTACCTTACTTCATATACCTATTAAAGATATTAAGTTGGTGCTGAATTCTGAATTTGAGTTGAATTCAGATGGGGTACCTGAAATTGACAGTCCAAAAGTTAATATAATGGTTACTGCTGATACAACCGACGAATGTGATCTGTACCTGGATGGAATGGTTAAACTGTCGGAAATGAAGCTGATCCCCGGAAGTGATTCTACTTTCTTCGCAATAAAAGGATCGAAGAAAAAGGAAATTAAGTATTCAGATGTTCGTAAAATTGTCTTTAAGGTCTCTGCTCCTTTTGGACGCGGATACCTGGTAGGCTCTGGAATAGGCTTTATAATTGGATTTCTTCCATTGGCTTTAAGCAAGGGCGGCGGCCATCCGGATTTTAGCGGAGTGGGCCCCGGTGTAATTTTCGGTTTGATATGCTCAATTCCGGCGGGTCTTATTGGGGGTGTCTTTGGTGTATTGGCAGCAAATGATGATGTTCATATGTTTGATAAAGGAGACTATGTTGCCAAAACAAAAAAAATAAAGTACATAATACAGAAGCATCATTAATGACGGGAGTTAAATAATTTTCAATAAATTCATTTATTTCCTTAAATCTGCCAGCTGTTTGAACAATTTCAATTCTTCCGGAGTTAGATTCTTGGGAGTTTGAAGATCAACCTTTACATACATATCGCCATGCTGATTTTCTTTGCCATATTTAGGCATACCCAGTCCTCCCAGCCTCAGGGTTTTCCCGTTCGAGGTTTCAGGCGGGATCGAGATCTTAGTCTTCCCTTTGAAAGTACTAAGATCAATCTTGCCTCCAAGTACTGCTGTATAAATATCCACAGGAAGATCTAAATACAGATCGTCGTCAATTCTATTGTATAAAGGGTGTTTCTGAACTTTAATTATAATCAATAGATCACCTGCCGGTCCGCCGCCTTGACCCGGGTAACCTTTTCCGGGAAGGCTTAATTTCTGCCCGTCTGTAACTCCTTTTTTTACTCTGAGCTTTATGGTCTGTCCGTTAATTTCAAATATTTTCTCGGCTCCTTTGAAGGCTTCTTCCAGTGTTACGGGGAGCTCTGCCTGCATATTCTCACCCTTAAGCTGCTGTGATCTTTTCCCTCCGCGCTGTTTAGAGCCGCCCATTCCTGCACCGCCAAAAAATGCTTCAAAGAAATCTGAAAATCCTCCCTGTCCTCCTCCTCCGAATGAAGAGGAAAAGTCACCAAAATCTGTGTATTGCGTCTGCCCGCCCTGCTGCTGGTATTTGCCCCAGTCAAAACCACCGCTGCTACCACCGCCGGGCTGCTGGTAATTCTTCCAGTTAGAACCAAGCTGATCATATTGCTTACGCTTTGCCGGATCGCCTAATACTTCATTTGCCTCGTTAACCTCTTTGAACTTTGCTTCAGCGGTTTTATCACCTGCGTTTTTATCAGGATGGTACTTCAACGCAAGCTTTCTGAATGCTTTTTTAATTTCATCCTGTGTTGCGCTCTTGCTAACGCCAAGAGATTTATAGTAATCCTTATATTCCATTTTTATAAATTATCAGTTTGCTTTCCAGAAGAAATTGCAGTGCAATTCATCTTTGATGAAACCGGTTTTAAAATAGAGTTTTTGAGCAGGGAAATTGTCGTTCTGAGTTTCAAGCACAAGCCCTGCGGCACCCGTTTTGTGAATAAGCTCTTTGCATCTGTTAATCAGCATCTCTGCTGCATTTTTTTTGCGATGAATAATATCAACATACAGGTCATTGAGTATCCACATTCTCTTCATCCCTATAGATGTAAATGAAGGATAAAGCTGAACAAACCCCATTGCATTGCCATCATCATCTAATGCAAGATAGATAATTGATTCATTATTCTCCATTCTTTCTTTGATGTAACTGGTAGCTCCTTCAATATCCGTTTCCTGGTCATAAAAAATCCTGTAGTCATTAAACAAACAGGCAACCTTTTCCAATTCATTTTGTGATGCTTTTATTATTTTCATTATTATTTTTACAAAGATTAATTCAATTTTCAATAGTATTTATATCAGGCATGAAATTGTTACCATGTTTACAATATCCTCAGCAGAGCAGCCCCGTGAGAGATCCATAACAGGTTTAACAAGTCCCTGTACAATTGGACCCGTTGCAATTCCTCCGCCAATGCGTTCGGTGACTTTGTAGGCAATGTTGCCTGAATTCAGATCAGGGAAGATGAATACATTTGCATCACCCTTAATTTTCCCGTCCGGATTTTTCCTAGCAGCAACATGAGGAACAAAAGCTGTATCAAACTGGAGCTCACCATCATATATATGTCCCGGCATCTTTCTTACCGTCATCTTGTAAGCCTCAATAACTTTGTGCAAAGATTCATGCTCAGCGCTTGACTTGGTTGAAAATGAAAGAAACGCAGTCCTTGATTTTGTTCCGGTCAGTTTTCTGTAATTCAACGATGTTTGAATTGCAATATCTGATAGCTGTGAAGCAGTTGGAGTGGGCAGCACGCCGCAATCCGCGTAAGCCAGTACTCTATGTGTAAAATTGTGACCTTTTGGGAAAGTAAAAAGGAAAAAGGATGAAACTGTTTTATTACTTTTTTTCAGTCCTATTATCTGAATGGCATTTCGTATTACTGTACTTGTTGGATAAACGCTCCCTGCAACAACTGAATCTGCAAAACCATTTTTAAGAAGCATACAGGAGAATACTAAAGGGTCGCTTATTTCTCTTTCTGCATCAAAAGGGGAGTATGCCGGGTTTTTCTTTTTCCTAATCCTGTAGTATTCTGAAGCAAACTGTTTTGCAAAGCCAATATCAATTATATCAAGGTCTTTATTCTCGGGTAAGTTTATGACTTTCCCTGTGCTGATCAACAAAACTTTAGCGAGATTCTTTTTCAGTATTAACTTAACTGCTTCTCTTACTCTTGGGTCATATGATTCCGGAAGAATAACAGTTTTTCCTTTTCTCTTAGCCAGCGATTCAAGTTTTCTGAAAAGATTTGCCACTTTTCTATTTACATCCTGCTTAATTTATTCAGTTCTTTAATTCGTAATGCCTAATTCTTAATTCAAAATTGTATTTATTATCCCGCCCCCAATAACATCATCGCCATCATAAAACACTGCAGATTGACCAAGAGTAATGGATTTTTTCGGCTCATCAAAAATAATTTTCATCTCTGTATCACTAATTTGCTCAATAATTGCGGGAGAACCTTTATCCTTATATCTTATCTTCACTATTGCATTCATAGGAAGTGGTAAACTTTCAAACTTCTGTAAATTTATCTCAGAGCACAGAAATTCAGAATTGTATAATCCGGCTTCATCATCAACATAAATTGCATTATTTTCAGCATCAATTTTGGAAACATAAACCGGTTTTCCAAGAGCAATATTAAGCCCACGCCTTTGCCCGATCGTATAGTTTATGTATCCGTTGTGGCTGCCTATCTTTTTATCATGATAAATTATATCACCGCCTGCAATTTGTTTGCTTAACTCAGGTAATCTGATATTGATAAGCTGCCTGTAATCATCATTAGGCACAAAGCAAATTTCCTGCGAATCGGGTGTATCAGCAGGCTTCAAACCAAGCTCACGGGCGATCTCTCTAATCCTGGGTTTTGTGAATTCACCAAGCGGGAAAATTGTCCTGCTAAGTGATGACTGTGATATCTGCCAAAGAGCATAAGACTGATCTTTATTCTTATCTTTTGCTGCTGAGATATACCATCTGCCTGTGGTTCCCTCCTGGTTTATTCTGGCATAGTGCCCGGTAGCGATCGTACCGGCCCCAAGGGAATCTGCTTTTTCAAGTAATGCACCCCATTTGATAGCTTTGTTACACAATACGCAGGGATTTGGTGTATGTCCTTTTATATACTCCTCTATAAAGTTGCTTATTACAACCTCGTTGAATTTATCGGTAAAATCTATTGTGTAGTGATTAATCCCCAGCTGACTGGCCACGTTTCTGGCACTGTAAATAGTTTCAAGTGAACAGCAGCCGGAGTCCTTTTCGGGGATGTCGTCGAATCCCCATGTTTTCATAGTAACTCCAATTAGTTCATGACCTGATTTCTTCAATAATAGAGCTGCAACCGACGAATCTACTCCACCGCTCATTGCAAGCATTACAATTTCCTTATTATTTCGCGAATTTTCCTGCATTTCTGCAAAATACCGATAATTCTCTAACTAAAAAAGATTAAAAAAGGGGTTGAAAGTCTGCTCAAAACCTCTATATTTGTAAAGATGTTAAACTTAATTACTCGAAAGGGGGGTAATAAATGACCAAAAGAATATTTCTCGTCTGGGCCATGATCCTAACCTTTGGTCTCGCCAGTGTGCCTGTTGTTGGATTCTCTGCGGAAAGCAAGCTAACCGGTAATACCGAATTATCAAGGAAGAAGCCTAAGAAGAAATTTTCCAAGAAGACAAAAAAATCTTTAAAGAAAAAGAAAAAAGGTTCAAAGAAGAAGTACAGCGGTGGAAAGAAAAAGTACTCCAAGAAAAAGAAGTACTCTGGGAAGAAAAAATACACCGGTAAGAAAAAGTACTCAAAGAAGAAAAAATATTCAAAAAAGAATAAAAAATCTTCCAAGAAGAAAAAAAGCTACAAACGTAAATACTACGCTCCCAAAACCAACAGCAGCAATGTTGAGTACAGGAACTACAAAAGAAGCAATGATCCTGAAAACAGCGGTAGCAACAATGAAGTGAATATCGAAAAGATAGCACCTTCAAAAGAAATAAGGAAAGAGCCTAAAAAAGAAGGCCAGTAGTATTTCTTAAGCATTGAAATTCAAAACCCCGTTTCGTTAACACGAAGCGGGGTTTGTTGTTTATGAATTGAAATTAGAAAAAGATTTGAAATGAGTTAGTTTCTCCAGTCACCTCTTGAGAGGCCTGCCTACAGCAGGCAGGAGTGGATTCACCGACTTGTCCGACTTCCGGCGGATGGTGAAAACGGGGTGTGTTAAAAGGATTATTAATTTTCAAGCCGAATCTACGCTGCTATCGGCGGATATGTATCATCAAAAACTATATGCTCATTCCTGCCGCTTGTGTACTCAATTACCTTATCTTTAATCGCTCCAACTGAAGTCTCAAAGAGTATCCTATGCCTCATTATCGGCAGACTAACTTCGTTTGGTGCATATTCTTCATCATGATATAAAAACAAACCAATGTAATGTTTTGAATTTATCTCGCAGGCATCCATTACGTATAATATATAAATTTTGCCTGAATCTGTTTTAACGATATACTTAATTGAGTTTTGCATAGCTGTATTCCTCTTACTTACTTTTGTAAAAAATAACATAATTCTCTTGAAATTGCAAATATATTCGAAATTCCCAAACTCCCGCCTCAACTTTTGCATTTAATTTATTATCAAAAATTCGGATAATTGAGGACAACAATCGGAGATAATTCAACATGTTTAAAAAACTACTAATAATAGTATTTCTTTTAGCCCTGAATTTTGGATTCTCGTTTTCGCAGTCCCTCATTGCAACATATCCATTTCCATACGCTTCATCCTACAACGGATTCTGGGGTGTCACACAGATAAATGATACTTTAAGGATCGGGTCAAGTTCAGGAGGTAAAATATTTAAGGTAACAAAAACAGGTTCAATTACAGATAGTCTTGCTACATTGTTTACCTTTAACCAGGGCCTCGCCTGGGACGGGACCGGTTATTGGATAGCAAGGAATGCAGGAGGAAGCAATCCCAGAATGGTAAAAGTTAACACAAGCGGTAATCCGGTGGATAGCATAAGGATAACTTCAATAAACGGAAGTACTACAATAGGTATTGGCGGAATAGCGCTTGACGGAAATTTCCTATGGGCCGCAGTTTACTATCCTGATTATGCTTCTTACCCGTATTCATATGCATACAAGTTTGATCTTACGACAAAAAATATTGTAGATTCAATTCCGCTAAGAGGAAAACAAGTACAGGGTATTGCAGTTAAAGGCGATACCATATTGTATGTAACTGATAATTTCCAGAGTGACCAGGAGCGTATTTACGCATATAGAAAAGTTGTTGGTGATACACTCTTTTCATTCGCAGCCCCTGATCCGGATAATGACTGCGACCCACGTGGATTATTCTGGGATGGTTCAAATCTTTGGCTGATCGCCAACAGGGTAGGTACAAGTACCGCGCAGTTCAGGACTTTGTACAAATATACACTTACTGGTGCCGGCAGCCCTATCATTACAACAACACCAACTTCAATCGGATTTGGAAATGTTATTATCGGACAAACAGGTAATCAAAATCTTGCTATTAATAATCAGGGAACCGGTAAACTGATAATCAGTTCTTTTACTTTCACAAATCCAAGGTTCTCAATAAATCCAAGTGCAGTGCCGGATACAATTCAGCCCGGAGGCTCTAAGAATTATACAGTAGGCTTCACACCAATTGTTTTTGATACTACTTCCGGTGAGTTGAGGATAACAAGCAATGATCTTGGTAATCCTATCAAAATAGTTACACTTAAAGGCAAAGGAGTCCAGAACGGTTCTTACATGGGGCTTTCTTCAACCAGTTTCAATTTCAATAACCGCAGGACAAATTCACTTTGCGGATTTACATTTCAGATAATGAACCAGGGAACACAACCTCTGACTATTAACTCATGCAGTTTTGCTTCTTCGAGATACCGTTTTGATACTACTAATGCAAGATTCCCGATAACAATAGATACTCAGAGGACGAGAACATTCAGGATATGGTTTAATCCAAATGCTCCGGGCACTTTCAGTGATTCGGCAATTTTTGGTTCCAATGCGGTGAACTCAGGCAAGATCACTTTAACTGGTACGGGAGTTGATGAAGTGCCTGTGCTTGGAAATATTATGTGGGAAAGTACTATCCCTGATAATCCGAATACCAGTTCGGATGATTTCCAGCCAAAAAGCTTAAAGCAGATACCTGATGTTAACGGTGATGGTATTGCAGATATGATCTGTGCAACAGAAAATTACTGGACAATTTGTTATAACGGAAACGCTTCTGCAACTGCAGATACATTATGGAAATTCAATACACACTTTGGTACAAATAATACAGGCTCAGTTGATTGGGAAGATGCAATGCAGATAATGGACGACTTAAACGGCGATGGTTTGCCGGAGGTCATAATTGGCTGCGGCGGCGGAAATGAAGAGATATATGTGCTATCCGGCGGAACGGGTAAATTGATCTGGGAATATGACGGGCCGGGCTCGAATTATGACGGCGATATCTTTGGTTTAAGAGTTGATAAAGATTTTAACGGAGATGGCAGAAAAGATGTACTTTTATCAGCGAGCGGAGAAGGGGCTACTAACCCGGGAAGGCATTCTGTTATTTGCCTTAATGCAGTCAACGGACAGGTGATATTCAATCAGCAGCAGCCATCGGAATTCACTTATGATGTAGCATCATTAACTACGGGCGGTGCAATTGGATTCGGTTCCAACAGCGGTGTAAGAGGTGTAAGGGGATTTAATATGACCGGTACAAATGTGTGGAGCTACAGTACTACAAGCGCAGTATGGAGCTTAAGAGAAGTTCCGGATATTAGCGGTGACGGGAATTCCGATCTGGTAGGTTTCTGGGGATTTTCAAGCGGTATATTTTTACTTAACGGAGCTACCGGACAGGAAATATGGGCTAGTGGACTTGGCAGCGGCAATAACGGAACAGTTGAAATGCTGGACGATAAGAACAATGACGGACATAAGGAAGCTACTTTTTCAGGACCAACGACGGCAGTCAGATACGATATTAAAAACAATGTTTCTATGTGGCAGACACCTCTTAGCGGATCTTACATAAGAGATGCAGGAATTCTTGGAGATATTAATAATGATTCTATTGCTGAAGTACTGTTTTCAACTCAGGATCCGGCTAAAGTATTTGTGCTTAACGGTTCCACAGGAGCAATAATGTTTGAATATGTATTCGGCACTTTAACTCACCGTGCAGATAGAGTTGCAGCCTTAAACAGCATTGATGGCAATACAGCTAACGAATTTGTATGCAGCTCACGGGATGGAAGAATAAAATGTTTCAATGGCGGACCCGGGCAGGTTATAGGTATCAACTCAAATAATGGAATCATTCCCAAATCATTTGCGCTTTATCAGAACTATCCCAATCCTTTCAATCCTGCAACTCAAATAAAATTTGATGTTGCAAGACAGATAAATGTGAAAATTTCTGTATTCGATGTGATCGGCAGGGAAGTTGCAGTGCTTGTGAACGGCGAAATGAAGCCGGGCGTATATAATGTGGACTGGAATGCCGGCAATTTTGCATCGGGAGTTTATTTCTATAAAATTCACGCTGGTGAATTCAGCGATGTAAAGAAGATGGTATTAATCAAATAGCAGCAGCTATTTGATTAATAGTCCCGATTACTCGGGAATCTTAGTGAAGTAAGATGTAAGACAATCATTCATCCGATGACTTTGAGTCATCGGATGAATATGTATATCAGACTACAAAATTCTTAAAGACTTTTGTAGTCTTTTTTGTTTTGCAGTTAAAGTGTCAGGTCTGAGGACCTGACACAACAAATGCGTTCCCTACTAATTTAAAGTAAAATCTTCCCTAACCCTTTATCACTCTTTAACAGTATTGCGTAAATTGAGATATGAAAATATATTTATATTAATTATATAAATTTACGCGGGGGCAAAATGAGATCCAAAATTACTTTATTAAGCCTAGCTTTACTTATTCTATCACAATTCACAGTACTATCTCAGACTGTTACTTGGAGTGAGCAAGCTTCAGGTTTGGTTACACAGTTAACATCAGTTTCTGCCAGCAGCGAAAATAACGCATGGGCATGCGGATATTCAGGCCGCGTGCTGCGCACAATTGATGGCGGTATGAACTGGGTAAGTGTGAATGCAGCACCTATACCGGGAACGCTGAATCTGCATTCAATTTTTGCTATTGATTCGCTTACTGCACTTGTTGCGGGCTCGGGTACATCATCATTCCTTTTTAGAACATCAAACGGCGGAGCAACATGGCAGCAGGTATTTACTGAAACAGGCGGATTCATAAACTCCGTGCAAATGGGAAATACTTTCGCGGGATTCATGGTAGGCGATCCTGTTGGCGGAAGATGGTCGCTTTGGGGTACTACTGATGGAGGCGTTACATGGGATTCTTCAAGTTTCTATCTGCCGCAGGCAGGTTCAGAGACAGGGTATAATAACTCATTCTTCTTTGATGTAAGCGCTGGAGTTTGGTTCGGAACTACGAATACAAGAGTTTATAAAACACTAACACTGGTTAGCTGGGCACCGCAAACAACAACAGGACAAACTGATTCATACGCTATTTGGTTTAACAATCCACTAATAGGTATGACTGGCGGCACCGGAATGCTTGTAACAAGCAATGGCGGAACTACATGGCAGAACACTTTAAGTCCGCTTCCCGGAACAGCAGTAATTTCGGGAATAACCGGATCAGGCAATATGTATCTTGCCACAAGGCAGGCAACACAAATCTATATTACCAACAACATCGGGTTGACATGGTCTCAAAGTTACAATGCTCCGGCAGGGAATTTCAGGCATATTACTAAAGACAGAACTTCGGGACTGACGTTTTATGCAGTGCGCTCAAATGGCGGTATAAGCAAAGGCCAGATAACAACAGGTATTGAGCCCATTGGAAATACAATTCCCGATTATTACAGCCTGGGGCAGAACTATCCTAATCCATTCAATCCGGTTACAAATATTAAATTCAATATTCCTGTAGGGAACGGTCGTGACCGTTCCGTGAAATTGATAGTTTATGACGCAATTGGCAGAGAAGTTAAAACTTTAGTAGATGAAAACATACCCGCAGGTGAGTATGAAGTTAATTTCGATGGTTCATCGCTTGCCAGCGGTACGTATTATTACACAATGTTCGCCGGTGATTTTGTGCAAACAAAGAAAATGATTTTAGTAAAATAAACACCTCCTGTTTTTTCAATAGTGGTGTCAGGTATTCACCTGACACGCTTCGGGTACGCACCCGACGCGACTGACTCAGATTGATTTAATCTGTCGTTAAGGCATCTTTTTTAAGGTGCCTTTTTTATTCAGCATTTAATTATCTTTGTAAATGATAGTTGAAAAAAAAGAAAGAGTTTTAAATACTGATACTCTTGGCGGATGGCTGATACTGATACAGGTATTCATAATTTTGAATGCAATAACATGGATTGGGAATCTGCAATTGTTTTATAAATTGCTTGGAGAAAAAGATATACTGATAAAAGGAAAAGGTGCAGCGGATCCTTTTCTATATAATGTATTTGTTTATTATGAGCTTGCTGCCAGCCTGGTTTTTGCTTTTCTTTCATTCGTAGTCTTTTATTTTTTCTACAAGCGGAATAGACGATTTCCGTTATACATTACCATATATGTTATAGCCGAAGTTGTCGTCGAAGGAATTTCTTTTCTAGTTTTTGGCTCCCTGGCGGATAGTCCGGAGTTATTGTGGCAAAAACTTGCATTTAAATCGGTTGTTGCTGCTGCTATATCGGTGTATGTTTGGAAGTCAAAAAGGGTCAAATTAACATTTGTGCATTAAGGTATCTGTTTCAGAAATCGCATAAATTCATTCCTTTATAGTTAGAATACCGATAAGTATATTTGCAAATCATGAAAATTTCATTAAAATGGCTGCGGAAATATGTTGATATCGATCTGAAAGTAGATGATATTGTAAAGGGTTTAATATCACTTGGAATAGAAGTTGAAGGCGTTGAAGATCAGCAGAAAAAGCTGGATAAGTTCGTCATTGGCAAAGTAATCGAAAGAATTAAGCACCCAAATGCTGATAAATTAAGTGTTTGTAAGGTCGATGCTGGGACTGGAGAAATCCTGAACATTGTTTGCGGTGCGCCAAATGTTGATTCCGGCCAAACTGTTTGCGTTGCTCTGGTTGGGGCAATTGTGCCAAACGGTGAATTTGAGATCAAGAAGACCAAGCTTCGCGGAGAAGTATCTGAAGGAATGATATGCTCAGTTAAAGAACTGAATCTTGGAGATGATCACGCAGGAATAATGGTACTGCAAACTGATCTACCGGTTGGAACGCCTTTCGCAAAATATCTAAAACAGGATGATGTAATACTTGAAATAGGCATCACTCCAAACAGGGGAGACCTGCTCTCTCATTTGGGAGTAGCAAGAGAGCTTGGTGCATTAACAGGCAATAAAGTTTCAGAACCTGAAGTTAAGGTCGATTCAAATGGAAAAGATATAAATGAATACATCAGTGTTGAGATCGAAAATCCGAAAGGATGTTTAAGATACTGCGGATCGCTGGTAAAAGGAGTTACTGTAAATGAATCACCTGCATGGCTGAAAGATTATTTAACCTCGGTCGAACTTCGTCCAATAAATAATATTGTAGATGTTACCAATTACGTTATGCTTGAGTGCGGTCAGCCATTACACGCATTTGACCACTCGAAAATCGGCGGTAAAAAGATAATTGTTAAAAATTCAGGCGATGTAAAGAAATTCACAACACTTGACGGGAAAGAAAGAAATCTAAGAGAAGATATACTTCTAATCTGTGATGTAGAAAAACCTGTAGCACTGGCTGGAATCATGGGCGGCGCAAATTCTGAGATCAATGATAACACAAAGGATGTATTTATCGAGAGCGCGTATTTTGACCCGGTACTAACAAGAAGATCATCAAAATACCTGGGCCTTCAAACAGATTCATCATACAGGTTTGAGCGTGGTATTGATATTGATAGAACTGCATGGGCTTGCAAGCGTGCCGCTAAGTTAATTGCTGAGCTTGGCGAAGGAAAAGTAGTGCCCGGATTTATCGATGAATATCCGGTTGTCCTTTCTTGTCTGAGGGTCGATATGCGCTTATCTCACCTGAGTAGAATCGCCGGGAAAGAATATTCTAAGGATAGTGTCATAGCTTTGCTTGAAAAAATTGAGATCAAATTTGTGAATGAAGCAGACGGAAAACTTAAATTCGAAATCCCACAATCAAGACGGGAAGATCTTTACAGGGAAATTGATCTTGTTGAAGAAGTCATAAGGCTTGACGGTTATGATAAGATCAAAGAAACCGGGTATGATGCTGTTTATCTTGATACTAAGGATTTTTACAATAAGGAATACGATTATATTCAAAAGGTTCAGAATTATCTAATTGGCAGGGGATTTCACAGTATTGTAACAAATTCCCTAATTGAGGAAAAACTTGCTGCTTCGTTTCGTGATGATTATGTCACAATTCTTAATCCCTCAAGTGACCAAATGTCAGTTTTAAGGACAAATCTGTATTTAAGTATGTTTGAAGTAATTAAATCGAATTTTGAGCATATGAACAATTCGCTCAAACTCTTTGAGATAGGCAATGTTTTCAATTATGGCAAAAATGGCGAAATTGTGCAGAATAAGTCATTATTAATCACCTTAGCAGGCTATTATGATGTTGAATCTCACGATACTAAGCCAAGGTATTTTGATTTATTGGATATAAAAGCAGAGCTTAAAGGATTGCTTGAAAAATTGAATGTTGAAATTAACAACATTAATTATTATAATTATAGCGGTAACTTCAAATTTCAGGTAATTTACGAATCAAAGGGAGTTACAACTGCAGTAGTATCCGGTTTTTCGGATAAATTTTTAAAGAAAAATAACATAGAATTGCCGGTATTGGTATGCGAGATTCCCTGTATAGTTTAAGCAGTAAAGAAAAAACGTTCAGGGAGTATTCCAGCTTTCCGCCGGTTTTAAGAGATCTCTCGATAGTTGTTGATTCGGGCATAAAAGAAGGCGATATTGAAAAGGTAATACTTGATGCAAAGACTGAGAACCTGCTTAAGAAGCTTAGACTGTATGATATCTATAAACCTGAAAATCAGGGCGTTAAACTAAGTTATACTTATACAATGGAGTTCCGCTCAGACGACAGGACTTTAACAAATGATGAGATCAATAAAATACAGGAAAGAATTGTATCTGATCTTAACAAAAAACTTAATGCAGAACTAAGAAAATAATGGATAACCCGGTTCTAAAAGTTAACGATTCCGGCTTAAAAAGCGAACTTGAAAAAATGTTCGGTAAAGTAAAGGCTTTGGCTGATAAATTCAATTTAGCCAAAGATGAGAACAAATTACTTAAAGAGAAGGTTAAAGAGTTAGAGATCGCTTTGAGTGATTCAAAAATAGAGATCTCGAATAAGAATTCCGATTTAACTGTTAAAGATAAAGAAATCTCTGAATTCAAGAATAAGCTGCTTGATGAGAGAAAAAATAAGATCTCAGGCGAAGATAAGACTCAGCTTAAATCAAGGATCCGTGAACTTATGCTAAGGCTTGATGCGCATCTGGAACAGAAAACAAACAATAATTTTTAAGTCAAATACATCCATCCGTTTGGATTAAAGATTATTTGTTGTTTTTCTGAAATATTGGTCGGTAAAAAAAGGTAAAACTTAAAATTAATAAATCAATGGAATCTAAGGATATCAGGATCAAGATCTTCAATAATCACTATACTTTAAAGGGCGATGATGTTGAGCTTCTTGAAAAAAGTGCACAGTATGTAGATACCTTAATGCATAAAGTACAGAATGATATCCCTAACCAGACAGATTTCACTGTTGCTATAGTTTCTGCGTTGAATATTGCAGAGAATTATTACAGGGAAAAATCCAGCAGTTTTGTTCTCGATCAGAACTATAAGGCTTTGATCACAGGGTTAAACTCCCAGGTAAAAGAGATCAATGACTACATTGATAGCAATACTTAATTTTTTAGTTTTCGTTCTTTCATAACGGGTTTACAAAAATTAACCGCACCGGCCAGCCGTAGCCAAAAATTAAATAGAACCAACACTATTTAATTGGGGAGACAGCTCGATATAATGTCAATTACAGGCCTCGCTCAAAGCCTTGTGCTTTGATATCCCGTGTGATGCTCAAGCATCGCTGCTTCCGGGATCAGTGGACGTCAACGACATTTCGGCACTCACCCACTGTGTTGAAAGGGGTTCTATAACTCTTTCGCTATGGTATGATTCGCGTGCGGTTTTTTATTTTCAAAAATGAATTCAATTAACTAATTAATAATGCTTCACTTAAAACTATATGTTAAAAATACGGAGATAATAATATGCTTCAGGAATTATATGTAATAGTTCCGCTTATTGTTGTCCTTTGCGCCGGTACATTTTATCTTGGGTGGTTCATGCAGAACAAGGTAACAAAAGGCAAGATAAACAGCGCAGAAGAGCAGTCAAAGCGGATAATAGCAGACGGAGAAAAAGCCGCACTTAATATAAAGAAGGAAAAACTTCTTGAGGTAAGGGATGAATGGTATAAAAAGAAACAGGAATTTGATTCTGATTACCAGTCCAAAAAAAATAAATTAAAATCATTTGAAAAACAGCTTCAGGATAAAGAAGAATCAGTAAGCAAACGCATTGACGAATACACAAAAAAAGAAAAACAGATACAGAAGCTTGAGAATGACTATACAGGAAAGATCACAAATGTAAGCGAGAAAGAAACAAAACTGGAATCGCTTATACAGGAACAGAATAACAAGCTTGAAAACATTTCAGGTTTAACAGCAGAAGAGGCCAAGAACATCCTCACTGCAAACCTGATGGAAGAAACCAAGATGCAGGCCGCAGGCAAGCTGAAAGAAGTAAGGGACGAAATGAAGCTTGAAGCCAAAAAGCTTGCAAGAAATCTTATCGTCCAGGCTATTCAGCGCTCTGCTGCGGATCATTCTGTTGAAACAACCGTTAGTGTCCTGAGCATTCAAAGTGATGAGCTAAAAGGCAGGATAATCGGCAAAGAAGGCAGGAATGTCCGCGCATTTGAAGCAGCAACGGGCGTTGATGTAATTGTAGATGATACCCCCGAGGCTATTACAATTTCCGGATTTGATCCATTCAGAAGAGAGGTTGCCAAAGTTGCAATGGAAAGGCTTATTGCCGATGGCAGGATCCATCCTACAAGGATCGAAGAAGTTGTGGATAAAGTAAGAAAAGAGCTTGAAGAAGAAATTATTCGCGTTGGTGAAAATGCGATTATTGAGTGCGGGCTGCACGGACTGCATTCAGAGCTTGTAAGGCTTGTTGGCAGGATGAAATACCGTACAAGTTACGGGCAGAACTTGCTGCAGCATAGTATTGAAACTGCACATTTGTGCGGAATCATGGCTGTTGAGCTTGGACTTGATCCCATAATGGCAAAACGCGGCGGATTGCTGCATGATGTTGGTAAAGTTATAGATAGAGAAGTTGAAGGGCCTCATGCTATTCTTGGGTATGAGCTTGCAAAGAAATATAAAGAGCATCCGATAGTTTGTAATGCAATCGGCGCGCATCATGAAGATATGGAAATGGAATCTCCCATTTCAGTCATAGTGCAGGCTTGTGACGCAATAAGCGGCGCAAGGCCGGGCGCAAGGCGTGAATCTGTGGAAGGTTATGTAAAACGACTGCAGAAACTTGAGGAAGTTGCCAAATCGTTTGAGGGTGTGGGAAGAACCTATGCAATCCAGGCAGGCCGTGAGGTTAGAGTAATCGTAGAGCATGATAAGGTCAGCGATGCACTTGCAGACCAGCTTTCGGTTGATATTGCAACACGGATTCAGGAAGAAATGGAGTACCCCGGACAGATAAAAGTTACTGTCATAAGGGAAAGACGCTCTGTTGCCTATGCAAAGTAAACAATTGCGTATCGGCATTACGGGCGGGATAGGTTCAGGCAAAACACTTGCCTCCAAATACATTGAATCGCTTGGCTACCCTGTAATTTATGCTGATAGTGTTGCCAAAGAGCTTTATGTAAGCAGTAAAGAGCTTAAGAAACTGATGGCACGGGAGTTTGGGAAAGAACTTCTGGATAGCAAAGGAAATATCTCAAGAGATAGTGCCCGCAGAATAATCTTTTCAAGCAAGAAAAATACTAAGAGGGTGAATGCAATAGTTCACCCTTTTGTTATAAAAGAAATTGATAAGCTGATCAGAGAAATAAAAAGCAGGATAGTTTTTATTGAAACAGCCATTATGATTGAATCAGGTTACTCAGACAGAATGGATTACATTATACTCATCCACGCAAATAAGGCACTTAGAACTAAACGGGTTAAAGCAAGGGATGGCATCAGCGCATCAATGATAAATAATATCATGTCTCAGCAAATTGATGAACGCGAAAAAATGAAACGTGTAGATTTCATCGTTTGCAATACTTCTACTCCGGCAGAGCTGCGAAAAAGCATCAAATCATTAATGAAAATTATAAACAGACTGTAATTTCTGTAAATGAAAGACTTAAACGAACTTGTAAATACTGAAGATCAGGACTTCTTCCACACCTATAAACGGCTTAAAGTTGTTATCGAAAGGGGAGATGGATGCTATTTATTTACAGATAAGGGAGAGAAGATCCTTGATATGTTCGGCGGACTTGCCGTAAATGTGCTTGGATATAATCACCCAAAAATTAATGCAGCAATTGAAGATCAGGTAAAACGTTACGTTCACATATCAAATCTTTTCTACCAGGAAAAACAAATCGCGCTGGCCGATAAAATCCTGCAATTGACCGGATTCAGCAAAGTTTTCTTTTCAAATAGCGGAACAGAATCAGTTGAAGCGGCAATAAAGCTTATCCGCAAGTATTTTCTTGGCACAAATAAGAAGACACTCATTTCATTCACAGGTTCATTTCACGGAAGGACAATAGGAGCATTAAGCCTTACAGCCCGCAGGAAGTACCGCGACCAGTTTGAGCCGCTCATGCCCGGAGTCAAGCATCTTGAGTTTAATTCGTTAAGCGATCTTGAAGATAATATTAATGATGATACGGCAGGAGTTTTTGTAGAGTGCATTCAGGGTGAAGGCGGAGTGAATATGGCAACAGATGCGTTTATCACTAAGATAAATGAGCTGAAAGAGAAGTATGGATTCATTGTAGTGGCCGATGAAATTCAATCCGGCGTAGGCAGAACTGGCAAGATGCATGGCTTCGAGCATTTCGGGCTGGATGCGGATATTGTAACACTTGCAAAAGGCATTGGCGGGGGACTACCTCTTGGCGCAATCCTTGGAAATGAAAGAGTAAAAAATGTGTTTTCAGTGGGCGAGCATGGCTCAACATTTGGCGGCAATCCCGTTGCAGCAGCATGCGGACTTGTTATTTTTACAGAGCTTGAAAACGGATTGATGGATAAGGTGAACAGATTAAGCGAATACCTGTTCGCAAAATTGAATATAATGAAATCAAAATTTCCTGAGAAGATCAAAGATATTCGCGGCAAGGGATTAATGATAGGAATTGAACTCAACTCTCCCGGCCAGCCTGTTGTTGAAAAGATGATGCAAAAGGAAGTTCTGGTAAACTGCACAAATGAGAATGTTATACGCTTGTTACCTCCTTATATTATTGCGGAAAATGATATTGATCTGTTTATTGATAGGTTCAGTGATAGCGTCTAGTTTTGGGGATTGACAAATCCTTAAGATTCGATTCTCAAAGATTCATCACCGAATAGTAAATCCGAAAAAAAGTATCTTATCCTTCCCCAGTGTGAAATTTTCTTTAGTACATTTATATTTTAAAACTGCTTTTTAGTATGTTTTTTGTCATTTTTGAGCAAAAAATCAAGTCTTGAACCGGTGATAAGGTTTCTGATAAGGTTACTGTATGTTCTAAATTTAAATTTGTACAAGATTGGTTTTCATTCAATTTTCCAACAACTAAAACCCGGGTTAGATCCGGGAAGGAGAAATAACCATGAAGTACAAAATTTCAAAATTCGGTTTGTTCTGTGCATTTCTATTAATTTTCAGCGTATATCACTCAAATGCACAATATTTTATTAAATCTTATGACCTGCCGCCGTTCACTACCAAGACGGAGTATGGTTACTCTATCGAAAAAAACTTCGATGGGACTGTAATAGGTAAATGGAGTATTGCCGGAGTATCAAACTCTGTGCCTAACGCAGGGAGTTTTGACTGGATGTTCCTTAAACTAACTAATTCCGGCACTGTTACATGCGCGGCATTACTTGGTTTTTCACTTGCTGATTCATGCTTTTCCCATATTCAGCAAAGCAGTTTACCAAGAAGAAACGTACTTGCAGGATTTTACCGTGCGCCAAACGGAAGAGAAAAGGCATCATTCAGCATGCTTGATACTAATTGCTTTCATTACTTATCAAAACAGATATTAGATTCTCTCAGGCATGAGTACCGTCAGGTAGTAAAAGATCCCTCTGATGCGTTTACTATGGCCGGCTATATTCAGACTTACATTTCTCCGGGTGATTACAAAAATCATATTCTTGCTTCCCAGTATTCTTCAGCAGGTGTTTTGATGTGGGCATTTAATTACTTACCGCCATTCCCATGGGTTGATGAAAGAGCTTTCTCAGTCACTTATCAACCTGTTGACGGAACTTACGCAATAACGGGTATTACTAACAGATTCACCGGAGCAGGCGGGCCTTACCAGGTGTTTATTATGAAAGTTACTGCTGCCGGCCTGCCCATTTGGTATAAGGGATATAGCCCAATGCCGGGTGCTCCCTGTGATGCAAAGAAGATCATAGCAATGCCGGATGGCGGCTTTGTTGTAACCGGGAACAGCACTGCATTTGATCCATTAGGAGATATTTATGTCATCAGAGTTACGTCAGCAGGAGCTGTTTTGTGGCAGAATACTTACGGTGTTCCCGGAGTCATGGAGCAAAGCCAGAGCATAATCTACCAGTCTTCTGATATGTCGCTTGTATTTACAGGTTCAGCTGCACCCGCGGGCAGTACAGAAGATATTATTCTTTCGAAAATAACATCTGCTGCAGGCGCTCCGGTATGGACAAGAAGATATCCTAACTCAGCAGGTGTGGATAGAGGTTATGATCTGAAAGAGGCTTCCTCACCGATCGGTTACAGTGTAACAGGCAAGCTGTACCACTCAACCAGCGTTAGTGATGATCCCTTCTTCCTGAAAACAGATGCACTTGGGAATGTTACGGCTGTTTGCCAGGATTCAACAAACCTTCAACCAAGGCCGGGACAGTGGAGCGGCGATTGCGCAAGGCAGATATATCAGCTGACTGATGTTCAGATTCAGCCGCAGACTGTTAATCCAACAACTGCTGAAAGAAGTATTTGCGGTACTGTTACGGGGATAAACTCTAATAACGAAATTCCGAAGGGATTCATTCTCAAACAGAATTATCCAAATCCTTTCAATCCATCTACAAAGATCGAATTCTCCTTGCCGGAAGACGGGAAAGTATCACTTAGAGTTTACGATCTCTCAGGCAAAGAAGTATCAGTAGTATTGAACAGCTTCAAACAGAAAGGGAATTACTCCATTGATTTTGATGCCAGTGAATTTTCAGGCGGAGTTTATTTTTATGAGTTGAAATCAGGAAGCTATTCAGAGACGAAAAAGATGGTGCTGATTAAATAGTGACATTTGTCCCCTCAAAAAGTCAGTTTTAATAATTAAATTGACAACAAGGAGGGAACATGAATAATTATTTAGATCGTCAACAGCACAAAACCTCAGAGGGTGAGTTCATATATGAGTTAGAAATACAATATG